>CADAFW010000178.1 GCA_902787295.1 uncultured Bacteroidia bacterium | reverse complement strand
CCGGAGACTAAAGATACCAAAAATATTCTAATTCCTGCGCGCTTTCGTGTCGCAATAGACGCAACGTTCGATTCCGCTTCCGCTCATACGGAACAGGGGGCGTATCTGCTCGTTGTTGCATATGCATTTGGGGTTGCTGCAGTGCCATCCGAACGGATCTATGAGCTTGATGCCGGATTCTTCCAGCGCGGGAGTTTCGTGTCCGGGCTCGTCTTTCCACTTGATGAGCTTGCAGAGCAGGGCCATCCTCACGAACTTTCCGTTCTCCACCTGGCGGAAATAAGCGGCGCGCGGGTCGTCGTCCACTTCCTTCAGGATTTCGTTCACGCGCGGCAGCGGGTGCAGGACCGCCATCTTCTCCTTGGCCAGTTTCATCTTCTCGCAGTCCAGGATGAAGCTGTCTTTGATGCGGTCGAATTCGTCCTCGTCCAGGAACCTTTCCTTCTGCACGCGGGTCATATAGAGAATATCGAGTTCCGGAAGGACCTCTTCCATAGTACGCACCTCGCGGTAGGGGATGCCGTTCTTCACGCAGACGTCCTGGATGATGTAGTCCGGGAGGCGGAGTTCGTCGGGCGCGATGAGCACGACCCTGATGCCTTCGTAGCGGGAAAGCGCCTTGATGAGGGAGTGTACCGTGCGGCCGAAACGGAGGTCGCCGCAGAAGCCTATGGTCAGGTCGTTCAGCCTGCCGAGCTCGCGCTTGATGGTGAGCAGGTCGGTGAGGGTCTGGGTAGGGTGGCTGTGGCTGCCGTCTCCGGCATTGATGATAGGCACTTTGGAGACTGCGCTGGCGGCGAGGGGCGCACCCTCGAGGAAATGGCGCATCGCGATGATGTCCGCGAAGCAACCCACCACGCGCACGGTGTCTTCCACGGTCTCGCCCTTGCTGACGGAGGAACTGCGGGCGTCGGAGAATCCGAGGACGTTGCCGCCGAGTTCCATCATGGCAGCGGTGAAACTGAGGCGGGTGCGGGTGCTCGGCTCATAGAACAGGGTCGCGAGCTTCTTGCCGTCCATCACGTGGCTGTACTTTTCGCGGTTTTCGATGATGTCTTCGCCGAGGGCGACGATTGCATCGGTCTCCTCACGGGTGAGGTCTGTCGGGTCGATGAGGTGTTTCATATCGTTATAAATGTTTTGTTATCCGTTGATCCAGCTTTCGTCGGAGGGGTTGTCCCGGAAAGCGAGTATGCGCCCCTTCCATTCCGGGGCGATGAAGCCCTTCTCCACGGCGACTTCAACGAGTACGTCGAGGTTGGAAAGGGAATGGTTGACCGTTCCGGCCGCGGCGATGCGCTCGAGGCCCTTTTTCATGCCGTAGGTGAAGATGCTGACTATGCCCAGCACCGTCGCGCCTTCTTCCCTGAGGGCGTCCACCACTTCTATGCAGCTTCCGCCGGTGGAGATGAGGTCTTCCACCACGACCACCTTCGTGCCCGGGTCCATCCTGCCTTCGATGCGGTTGGCCCTGCCGTGGTCCTTGGCTCCGCCGCGTACGTAGCCCATAGGGAGGCCGAGTATGCTTGCGGTGATGGCGGCGTGCGCTATCCCGGCGGTGGAGGTGCCCATCAGCATCTCGCATTCCGGATAATATGCCTTTACAAGCTCCGCAAGGCCGTTTTCGACCTTGGTCCTGGTCTCAGGGTATGAGAGGGTGAGGCGGTTGTCGCAATAGATGGGGCTCTTGATTCCGCTGGCCCACGTGAACGGCTGCTCAGGGCGGAGGAATACCGCGCCGATGCTGAGCAGTTCATTTGCTATTATCCTTTCCATTCTTCTATCCTATGAATTCCGCCAGGCAGCGCCTGTATGCCGCCACCGGGTCTTCCGCAGCGGTTATCGGCCTGCCGACGACTATGTAGTCCGAACCGATTTCACGGGCTTTCGCCGGGGTGGTGATGCGCACCTGGTCGTCCGTCCCGGCATCGGCGAAGCGGATTCCCGGCGTCACGGCGATGAAATCCGTCCCGCAGGCATCCTTCACCAGGCCGGCCTCGAGAGGGGAGCATACCACGCCGTCCAGACCCGCCGCCTTGGCGTTCCGGGCATAATGCGCTATGGTTTCCCGGATGCTGCTGCCGATCAGGAGTTCATCCTGCATGCGCTCCTCGCTGGTCGACGTCAGCTGGGTGACAGCGATGAGCATAGGACGGCTTCCGTCCGGGCGCGTGAGGCCTTCCAGGGCTGCCCGCATCATCTCCACGGTCCCTGCGGCGTGGACGTTGGTCATGTCCACGTCCAGCTTCGAGAGCACCCGCATCGCTTTCTTCACGGTGTTGGGAATGTCGTGGAGCTTGAGGTCGAGGAAGATCCTGTGGCCGCGGCGCTTGATCTCGCGAACTATGTCAGGCCCCTCGGCATAATAGAGTTCCATGCCTATCTTAACGAAAGGCTTGCAGTCCGTGAAAAGGTCGAGGAAAGCCAGTGTTTCACTCCGGCTGCTGAAGTCGCATGCTATGATTACGTCGCGGGCCATGTCAGTCGATTATTCCGATTATGTCTGTGAGTCTGTCGATGTGCAATCTTTCCATCTCCGCCGGCAGCGCTTCGATGATGTCTTTGCAGGCAAAGGGGTTGCGCAGGTTTTCCGCTCCGACCTGCACGGCGCTTGCACCGGCCATCATCATCTCTATCACGTCTGATGCCGTCGCAACGCCGCCGCAGCCCATTACGGGGACGGAGCAGGCGTGCGATACCTGATAGACCATCCGCAGTGCGATGGGGAAGATTGCGCGCCCCGAGAAGCCTCCCATCCGGGCGGCGATCACCGGCCTGCGGCGCATTGTGTCTATCCTCATCCCAAGGACGGTGTTGATGAGCGTGAATCCGTCGGCGCCGGCCTTCTCGCAGGCAACGGCTATGGAGACTATGTCCGTCACGTTGACCGGCTTGCGGGTCACCGCCTTGACGGCGCGGGTGACTTCCGCGGCGGCCTCGGGCGAGGTGCCGAAGGCCATTCCGCCGTTATGGACGTTGGGGCAGGATACATTGACTTCGAGGATCTCCACCTGCTCTTCCTTGTCCATCCTGGCGCAGCACTCGACGTATTCGTCCACGCTGAAGCCGCTGATATTGGCGATTATGGGCTTGTGGAAAACCTTCTTGAGCGCCGGGAGTTCCTCGGCAATTACGGCGTCGATGCCGGGATTCTGGAGGCCTACTGAATTGATTAGGCCGCCTTCGCATTCGGCTATGCGGGGCGTGGGATTGCCGAACCTGGCCTCCCGCGTCGTGCCCTTGATGGAGATGGCGCCGAGGATGTCCAGGTCA
>CADAFW010000177.1 GCA_902787295.1 uncultured Bacteroidia bacterium | reverse complement strand
AGCACGTATTCCGCCTGCTGCCAGAGGAACGGAAAATCCAGCAGTTCGGGGAAATCCGGCCTGATTATGGACGTTCCCGAGACCACTCCTCCCGGGATGAACGACCAGTCCGCCCTGTTGGTCCCGTAGGCCGTCGTGACTGATTTCGTGCCCACGCCGGATGCGAAGGACGCCAGGTTTTCGCCGGGATGGCAGCCAAGTATGAAGTTGAGCGCATCCACCATCGGGCCGGGGCTGAAGATGTCCGGATACTCAGTCGTCAGGAAAAAATGCTTGTAGCCGAAGCCCAGGATGTTCCAGCCGTCGCCCCAGATGGTCGGATTGTAGGGCACTCCGAAGGGGTTCTCCGCCACTTTCCTGTCAAGTTCTTTACGATAAGCCTCCAGTGCGCTGCGGAATGCCTTGGCGAAGGCCTTCTCCCTGCGGCTGACGCCCTGCTCCCAGGTTTTTGCGATCTTTGCGAGATACCACCCGGTGGCGGCGACATTGCCGACTGCGGCATCCTTGTTCGCGAGGATATAGTCGTGATAAACGGGTTTCCCGGTGGTCAGGAAGAGCTCCGCGGCGGGGAAGATCTTTTCGGTCCCGTCGCCGCCGCTTACGGCCGGAGTGCGGGCGAAGAGTTCCTCCGCTATCTCCAGGCACCTGCGCGCCAGGGTATCGTTGAATCCTCGCAGCACGCGCGCGGTTCCGGCGAGATATGCGCTGGTCTGCAGGTCCCTTGCCGGGTTGTTCTCGGTATAGACCCAGCGGTCGTCGTCATTGCCGGTGATGCCGTCCGTAGCGGCCGCCGCATCGCCCAGGATCACGTACTGGCGCAGCCGGCTGCAAATTATTCCGCGGTATGGCCTTCCGAGCGCATTGTACGCCGCCACGACGGAGAGCACGCCGTTCTCCGCCTGCTGGAGTATGTCGTTCCTGCCGTCCGGCTGATGGATTTCGGTCACCCGCGCGCGCTGGTCGATGGAGGTTACGTCGATCTCCGGCCGGAACTGCTCGTATGTCATCGCGAGGAAGTAGGATTCCGTCGCCTGCGATTCTATCCTCACGTCGAGGTCGCCTGCATCGTGCCAGCCTCCGATGGCCAGCCCCGGCACCTGCGCCCCCTCGGGATAGGGGGAGAGCCCCGGCTCCTGCTTGTAGTTGTCGAAACCGTTCTGGTTCAGGGCCATCCTGGCATCGTCCATATGGCAGGCGTCGTGCCAGACGCGGTACTTTTCGTTCACGCGCATATGGCACATCTGGTTGGGCAGGAAATACTCTATCACCGGCTGCCAGACGCCCCTTTCGAATACGTCCGGATCTATGCGGAAGATGGATGAAAGGGACTCCCCGTACCGGATCCGGTAGAGGCCGGGCTCGGTGACGTCGCTGAAGTCCAGGTGGGCGTAGTTGAAGCGCAGGAAACGTCCCCAGCGGCGCGGAGCGATGATCCTGCCGGGCTTCTCACCGTCTCCGTCTATCTTCATCAGCTTGGCGACGTCTTTTGCCGGAGTGCGTGCGTCGAGTTCCAGTATGGCCACCTTGGGTTGTGCGGGAAGGTAGCCGACCTGCGAAGTGTGGATGACCGGCTTGTACACCCAGTCCTCCACGACAGTGGGCGTGATGATCCATTTCACGGCACCCTTGGTGGCCCCTGCGGGGATCTCCGAACGCAGCACGAACCAGCCGTTGTTGTGGTTCATGCGGCCGTCGTAGAGTTTCAGGTCGGAGGTGAGGGTTTCTATCGTAACCTTGCTGTATGGGTCGTCCGGACGCGAAATGAACTTCCTGCCCGCCGCGTATGGCGCGGCTATGATGTCGTCGCCAATCACCGGGTTGAACACCTTGGGGTCGCCCACGTAGCGCTCCAGGTCCATCTTCGGCTTCCCGGCGGGATGGAAGTCGCCGGCGTGCCTGTAGTTCGGCTCCGTCGTGAGCAGGGGAGAGTTCGGCTGCGTGGGATAGATGCCGGTCTTGCCGTCCATCATCCAGGGCTTGCCGAACAGGCTGCCGGGGAAGAACTCCAGGTTGAATCCCGCCTTGCCCACGAGGAAGTCGGGTATCGGCCGGTCGAGGTCGACGCATACTTCCAGGTGGTCCCCGACGGCCTTCACGCTTACCGTGTATTGCAGTTGCGCGTCCGGATAGATTATGGGATTCTTGCTGGTCAGATGCCTGCTGGAATCCGGGTAGGCGAGGGTGGCGACGATCTCCCCGTCGCGTATCTCCCTGCCCAGCCTGCGCGGTATCGGCTGCCATTGTCCAGGGGTCGCCTCGAAGCGCAGGTCCCCGTTGGTGGCGACCCTGCGGCCGTTCATTATGAGGCAGACGCCGCCCTGGTGTCCTTCCGGATAGAAATCGTAGAACACCATGACGTCCACGCCCTTGTTGTTGAAGTAGCCGCCGTCCCCGATCTTGAAATCCTGGGCACCGAGCATCAGGGGAAAGGTTAAGGCCGCCGCAGCCAGCCAAATTCTCATTCTGCTCATATATTCTTGTATATCAACGCAATAACTTGTCCATTACCTTGTCGGGAACATCCCCGCAAACCTTTCTCACGCATTGCTTCACGTATTCAAGCGATTCGGCAGGGGAGAGGGATGACCCGAGCGTCCTGGGCACGTATCCCGGGAACGGGAACTCCACGCCTTCGAAGAGGGCTTCCGGCGCGCAGAATACGCTGCGCTGCCAGCCCACGTAACTCAGCTCGGGTCCGCGGAATACGCGTGTGATGTCGCCCGTGATCACACGTGCCTGCATCTGAAGTTTGGTCAGGATGGCGTCCGCGGCGGATTTGGTGACGCCCAGTAGTTTCCTCACGTCGGCTACGGATATCGTCTCCTTCGCCTCCATCAGGTCGAGGACTTTCCGCTGCACTTCCGTGGGCTCATATCTGGCCTGGGAGCGCCTCCAGTTCATCAATTCCCTATAGACATCCACCGTGGCGAAGGCCGCCTTGCCGCCCCAGAGGAACTTGCCATAGGCGACGTCCCCGCTCTGCAGGCAGTCGATCTTCCAGTCCCAGGGGCCGAGGTCGTCGGACTCGAACCAATGGTCGGCTGGCGTGTGCTCCTCCACGGAAAAGCCGGGAATGGGGTTGGCGAAGAACG
>CADAFW010000176.1 GCA_902787295.1 uncultured Bacteroidia bacterium | reverse complement strand
CGGTAGTAATAGACATCCCTGTCCGGCTTCTCCATTCCGAAACACGGCACGGTGCTGTCCTCCTTGCTCACTATGTCCTGCGAATGGCTGTGCAGCACGTTCCCGTACATATCCAGCACCTCACCCTTCACCGTGACGCAAGCCCTGTCGCGGGCGCTGATATTCACCACCTCCACCACTTCCTTCAGCGGATTCCACTGGACGTGCAGAGGCTCGCAGGCCTTCTTGCAGCCGAAGAACGCAGCGGTAGGATCGAAATAATAATCATAGGTACAGAACACGAACGAAGGCCAGGCAGGATGGCTCATCCACAGCTGCAGGCCGCGGCGCTGCTCGCTCCGGCACTCGAAGATGGCGCGGAAGCCGTCGAAATTGACCCACTGGGCCCACTCGCAGAACTGCTCCGCATCCTTCGGCTCCCCGAACATGCTCCAAACCGCATCATTGAAACTGCCCACGCGCTGGGCGCTTTCCAGAGCCCAGTCGTGCACGCCCCACATATCGTCTTGCGGCCACCAGTGATCCCTCGGCATGAACTTCACGAAACTCTCGAAATTCGGCACGTTGGGCATGCCCTTCTCCGAATGCACGCGGTCCTGCCCCCAATGCAGCGGCCTGTCGCCCCACATACGGAACAACTCATAAGCGGGAGTGCGCAGATACCAGCCGTTGCCGCCCACCACGCCGTGGGAAGAATCCGGGATGTAGTACATTCCGGGAGCGTATCTCTTCACGCTCGCGGCGAGCGCGGAATTCAGCGAAGCCGGCGGCTCGCCCTCGTTGCGGCCCACATATAGCACTATGCTAGGATGGTTGCGGATGCGCTTGATGAGGTCGTCGGCGTTGTCCATGAACATCTTCTCGTCATACGGATTAGGGCCGTCGGACGGATTGGCCAGCCAGAAATCCTGCCACACCATTATTCCGTAGCGGTCGCAGGCCTCATAGAACTCGTCGTCCATCACCTGCCCCACCCAGTCGCGTATCATAGTGAAATTCTGTTCCTTATGCATACGCACAGCAGTATCGTACTCCTTTTCGCGGAAACGAAGGTTGAATTCGCTGAAACCCCAGTTGCCACCGCGGCCGCTGAAACGCCGCCCGTTCACCCATACGGTAAGATAGCCAGTAGCGACGGAATAGGTATTCTCGCGCAGGCCGGTCCTGAAATCATCGGAATCGGATACGGTACCGTCAACTACGGCCTCCATATGCACGTCATAGAGATTCTGCGCGCCATAGCCGTTGGGCCACCAAAGGCGCGGATTGTCGATCTCCAGCAGTGCGGACACTTCCCTGCCCTCGCCCGGACCCAGCATTACGGCCACCGGACCGAACGGGTGCTCACCGAGGCTGCCCTTCCACTGCGCAGTGACGGGGGAATCGCTGCGGTTCAGGAGCGTCGCGCTCACACTTACGCTGGCATGGGTGGTATCGGGCAGGTTGAGCTTGGTGGCGATGCAGGGATCCTTCAACTGCACTTCCCCGCTCTGGCTGAAATAGACGTCATTCCAGATGCCGATGTTGCGGCCACGCACGGTCGGGATCCAGTCCCAGCCAACGGAAGCGTGGAAAGTGGGGTTGTCGGCACCGAGAATGCCGCCGTTGTAAGCCTCTTTCTTATAGGTATTGCCCTTCGCGCAGGAAGGATTGTCAGGGCAGTAAACCAGGACCTCGACGTCGTTGGGGCCCTCGTGGACTAGACCGGTCACATCGAACTGGCTGCGGATGAAAGCACCGTCGATGTGTCCGACAAACTCACCGTTGAACTTCACGTCAGCCTTCCAGTTGACACCGTCGAAATTGAGCCAGGTGCGGCCGTCGAGACTCTCCGGAGCCTGCATCACGCCGCGATAGATGAAATTGTACTTGAAATAGGAGTCGGATATCTGGCAGACGTTGTCGGCATAGGACGGGTCCGGCAGCATCCCCGCATCGATGTATGCGGCAAGCACGGTGCAGGGAACCTTTGCGGGCACCCACGCATCCGGGATGTCCTTCAGGTCCTCGCGGACGAGCCACCAGTCGCTCTCGACGGCCTCCGGCTCGCGCCAGCCCCATATTTCCATTTCGGAAAGCGCCAGGCGCCCCCCGTCCGCGGCAGCGCCCATCTGCAGCTTCACATAGCGGGCGGAACCCTTGACCGAAAGCGTATCCTCCCCGGCATAATCCGCGATCTTGCGCCAGTTGGCGGCATAGTTGGCGGCATCGTCGGAAACCAGCACGGCTCCGGAAACGGGGCGGTTGATCCAATGGAAGGCCAGCCTGTCGAAATCCGTCTTGCAGCGAAGGTCCACATAGACCCACTCGTCCGAAGTGCCCCGGCTCACCCAGCAGCTGTGGAACGGGATCATCTTGTAGATGTCCAGTTCCTCCCCGCCGCGGAACAACCTGAGCCTGCGGATCTCCCAGGTCTTGAAGTCCCCGCGGCCGCTTATACGTATGGCCTTGACACTCATCTCGCGCGGCAGTTCCCTGCTCACGGAATAAGCGAGGGCGGACTCCCCGAGCGGGATCCATTCCTCCCCATCCCCGGACACCATGATGTCCACGGTGCCGCCGGAGCCCGCATCCTGCCCGTCAGGGCCCAGTCCCCTGGAAAGGAACTCCAGCCTGTCGACGGCGACGTCCAGGTTGTTGAATCGGACAATCAGGTCCAGCTCCGGGGAGCCCACCTTGAAGGCGGTGAAAGGGCGGTAGTCGAAGATCCAGGCGAGATTCTCCTTCAGGACCTCCTCCCCGTTGACCTCCATCGTATAATATGAAGGTGCTCCGTCTTCGACCAGGCCGTCCGTGATGAGCTGGGCGGTGTTGTCATAGTCCACCGCCGAGCTGTGCCAGGCAGGATGGTATTTTGCGACGTTCGTATAATCCATATTGCCGTGGCCGGTGCAAGCCGCCGCAAGCAGCAGCGAGGATGCGATGATGAGCGGTGTACTGCGGTTCATTGTCAAGGGTTATTCTGCTGAATAGATGGTCGCGGCGCCTTTCGTGACAAGCACCCTGGCCTCGCTGACATTGGTTCTGGGGAAATAGTAACTCTTTATGCCACCGTCATTTACAGAGCCGGTATAGACGGTGTTGAAGAGGCCGCCGCCGTTGGTGACCTGTATCTCGAAGTCGCAGTTCGAATCCGGTGCCCAGGTCACGGTGACGGTACCGGTGACGCGGTCCATCGGGAAGGTGTAGTCGTCACCCTTGAGCAGGCGCCTGGACTTGTCTTCAGGCTGCCCGTAAGTCATTCCGTAGTCGGTCTCGTACTTGGATGCCAGTTCGGGGCCCTGCCCGTCAAGCTTGCCGAAATCGATGAGGGACGGGGCAGTAACCTGGCCGACGAGCCGGATGTCCTTGCTCGAAGCGCCCACATAGATGTCGAAGACTCCGGGCTCGACCACCCTCCTGAATCCGGCGGTGATCAGGCTGAAGTCCTCCGGACGCAGGGTCAGCGTGACCGTCCTGGTCTGCCCGGGCACGAGATGGATCCGCTCGAAGCCGCGCAGAACCTTCTCATAGACGGTGATGCTGGACAGGCGGTCGTGCAGATAGAGCTGTACGATCTCGTCGCCGGCCATCGAACCGGTGTTGGTAACGTCAAAACTCACTTCCACGTCCTTTCCTTCAGTCACCGTGCCGGAGGAAAGCCTCAGGGCGAAGTATTCGAACGTGGTGTAGCTCAGTCCGTAGCCGAAATCGTACAGGGCGCCGTTCACGCGGCTCTTGTCGCCCTTCGGACCGGGAGTTATGTTGCCGTCCACCTGGGAATTGGGCTTGTACGGGAAATTGAAAGGAATCTGGCCCACGCTCTTGGGGAAGGTGACGGAGAGCTTTCCGCCGGGGTTGTAGTCGCCGAAAAGGGCGTCGGCCACGGCAGTACCTCCGAAGGATCCCGGATACCAGGCCTCGAGGATGGCGTTGGCGTATTTGTCGGCATAGTTCACGGAGAGCGGGCGGCCATTGACCAGCACCACCACGACCGGCTTGCCGGTGGCTATGAGCCTGGCGAGCAGCCTGTTCTGGTGGCCGGGCAGTTCTATGGACGAACGGGACCTGTTCTCGCCGCAGGTACGCTGCGTGCCGCCAAGCACGGCGATGATCACGTCAGCCCCGCCGGCGACGGCCAGAGCCTCGTCCATCTGCGCCTGCTCCTCCTTTGTAGGCTCCTGGGGAAGGATTTCCGAGTCGGGCCAGGTGGCGTCAACCACCTCGCAGCCCTTGGCATACACGACCTCGGCGCGTCCGTAAAGCTTGGTGCGGATGCCTTCGAGGACCGTAATGGCCTCGGTTGCACTCGGGCCGTAATGGGCGTGCACGAAGCAGTCCTCATCGGCGTTGGGGCCTATCACGGCAACCTTGTGCAGCTTGGCCCTGTCGAGCGGCAGGGTGCCGTCGTTCTTCAGCAGCACCAGCGCCTCGCGGGAAGCACGGAGCGCCACTTCGGCGTTGGCTTCGCAGTTCACATACATGTCGGCCTTCTTATAGTCCGTCTGATACGGCCTGTCGAACGCGCCCACGAGGAATTTCACGCGCAGGATGTCGCGCACGCGGTCATCGATCACGCTCATCGGAATCCTCCCCTCCTCCACCAGCTCCCTGAGCGGGAGGATGTAGGAATCCGGCGAGCGGAAGGTGCAGCGCACGTTGAGGCCGGCGAGCACCGACTGGCGCACGGCCTCCTTCATGTCCGCGGCGGTATTGTGCTTGGTATAGAGGTACTCCACCGCATCGGAATCGGAGACCACGTAGCCCTTGAAGCCGAATTCTCCGCGGAGACGGCGCATCAGCCAATAGTCGCTGCCCTGCACGGGAGTGCCGTCGTAGTCGTTGTAGCAGCTCATCGCACCGAGCATTCCGGCGCGGCCTATCACCTCGCGCCAGGGATAGACGTGGATGTTCTCCACCTCGTGCGGAGGCATCTGGGGATCGGTGCGCGCCATGCCCTCGCGGCCTCCCTTGTTGTTGGAATACGCCAGGAAATGCTTGCCCGTGGATGCCACCTGGAAGTCTTCCTGGAGGCCCTTCACCATCTCCACGCCGAGTTCGGCCACGAGATAGGGGCTCTCGCCGTAAACCTCCTCATACCGTCCCCAGCGCTGATCGCGGCCCACGTCGAGGATGGGGGCATAGATGTTAGTATAACCCAGCAGCCTGCCCTCGCGACCGGTGATACGGCCTATTTCGCGGACGAGACCGCGGTCCCAGGTGTGGCCTATGCCGAGCTGGGTGGGGAAATTGGTGGCCCGCGAATGCCCTCGTTGGTGAAGTCAACGGGGATGCCGAGACGGGTCTGCTCTATGAAGAATTCCTGCACCTTGTTCAGGGCCCAGGCGTGCTTCGAGGCCGGCCAGCAGTATGGATTGTCCGAAGGGCCCCTGGTGCTTCCCTGGAAGCCGTTCAGATGTTCGTCGATGGCCCCTATGCCGTCCTTCCATATCTTCTCGCTCCACTCCGGTGTCGGCAGGTCGTCCTGGAGCACGCGCTTGTAGCCGTAGAGGGTGGCCATCTGGCAGGTCTTCTCCTCCAGCGTCATCTGCGAGAGCAGATCCTCGATGCGTTCGTCGATGCTCCTGGAAGCATCCTCGTAAACGTCCTTGACACCGTTCTTGTTAAGGTCTATCCAGCCTTCGTGGTATATGTCCAGCTGCCCGATTTCAGGATACACCTCCGATACCGGAAGGGGCTCGAATTCATAGGTGGCGTAGTTGTAGCCGCGGGCGTCGTAAATCGGCAGGAGAGCTTCCACGACTCGCTGCTTGAACTCCGCGAAGGAGGTCTTGCCGGAGTTTCCGCTCCAGGCGATCTCCGCTACGGCCGCAAGCCTCGGCAGCGCCATGTGCTGGGCCCGGCGGAGGGTCGCGATATATTCCGTCCAGATGTTGCCCTGGACTCCGCTGATGAAGCCCTGCTGGTTGGCGGGGATGCCGGCGAGCGGATCGTAACCATAGACCTTCTCCAGGTCCGTATGCCTCTTGGGATGAATCGCAAGCGGCTCACGCTCAATCTCTTCCGGCGTCTGATAATAATCCAGGTACATCCAGCGCTCGGGGCACATCACGCTGTGCATGCCCTTGTTCGCAGCGGCGATTCCGGTCTCGGGGCCTTTCCACGAAATGACGGTGGTGGAAGGGTCGGTGCAGCCGGCGAAGATCTCGCCCCAGCCTATCATCTTCCTGCCCTTGGAGAGCAGATACCTTTCCATGTCGCCCACCAGCTCGCGCTGGATCTCCATCACGTCGGTCATGCCGTGCGCCCTCATGTACGCCCGGCAGTCGGGGCAGGCCTCCCAGCGTCCGGGCAGGACCTCGTCGCCTCCGATGTTGATGTATTCGGAGGGGAAAATGGTGAGGACCTCGTCGAGCACCTCCTTGAGGAAATCCACCACTCCCGGCTTGGCTACGCAGAGAGGTTCCCTGCTGATGCTCCAGGTCTGCCTCACCTCATAGGGGCCGCCTGTGCATCCGAATTCGGGATGCACCGCTAGCACCTCCTGGCTGTGTCCCGGCATCTCTATCTCCGGGATCACCGTGATATGGCGGGCCTGGGCATAAGCTACGATGTCGCGGGCCTCGTCCTGGGTGTAGAAGCCACCGTAGGGGGTGTCGTCATAACCCTTCGCCTCGTCGAAGTAATGCCCTATCTTGGTGCGGTTCCTTATGCTGGCCTTCTCCGTGAGTTCCGGATGGCTCTTGATCTCGAGCCTCCAGCCCTGGTCGTCGGTGATGTGCCAGTGCAGGACGTTGAGTTTGTGCAGCACCATCATGTTGATGACGCTCTTCACCTCGTCCACGGTGAAGAAATGCCGGCTGCAGTCCAGCAGGAGGCCGCGGTAAGGAAAAGCAGGTGAATCACTTATCTTCAGGCAGGGCAGCTCTCCCGAAGGGTTCTGCGCCTTGATCTGCCCGAGCGTCTGCATGGCCCAGAAGATTCCTGCATCGGAGCCTCCGCGGATGCTGACGCCCTTGCTGTCGATGGTCAGGGTATAGGCTTCCCTGCCCAGTTTCCTGTCCGTCGAAGTCTTGATTTTCTGCGCGGCTGCGGCGCTGATGCTTCCTCCGGTCTCCTTCAGGCTGACCGGATTCGGGACTATGCCCACGGAAGCGGAGGCGCTGACGGAGAGCGCCACGGAAGCCAGTACAAGGCTGAGTATCCTTTTCATCTGCTATAGCTTGTAAATGTCATCGTAATAAAGTTCCACGCCGTTCAGCACCGGGCAGGCCAGCGCGTCTTCAATCACTATGCGCACGGCATCGGCGCAGCAGTCGTCTACCAGGACTATGCGCTTGTAGCCCACGGTGGTTTCGGAGGCTATGGCCGTCCACTCCCCCTGCCCGTGGCGGGCCTCTATGCGGAAAGCGGCAATACGCTGTCCCAGAGGAATATACTCCTTGAGAAGGATGCGGTTGAAGATCCTGGCTTCCGGCAGCTCGAGGGTGATCGAAGCGCTGCGGCATCCGTCCGGGGCCGCCCAATACCTGTCATAGTCCGGGTCGAGGACGTTGGAGGCCCGGAAGGCCCTGCCGCGCGTCACGTCGGCCGTCACCGTAGCCCCTTCGGCGAGGTTGCGTCCTCCGGGCAGACCAGGCCGCGGGAATCCGGGGGTATGTTCAACAGCAGCAAGCCATTGCGGCCCACGCTGGTATAGTATATGCCCAGCAAGTCCTGCAAGCTCTTGGGGGCGTCGTCTTCGTGCCAGAACCAGCCCTTGCGTATGGAAACGTCCACCTCGGCCGGGATCCAGGCCGCTCCGTGAACGTTGCCTTCGGAAAGGGTGTCGCGCGGAGGAGCACCGGCTCCGGGGCCGAAGCCTTCCACGTCCAGCCTCGACCAGTTGGTCCTTCCGGCTATGCCGCGCTCGTTGCCCATCCAGCGGCAACCGGGGCCTACATCGCTGAATATCACCGCGTCCGGATTGTGTTTCCGGACTTCCTGATGGAACAGCGGCCAGTCGTACACCTGCTTCCTGCCGTCCGGGCCTTCGCCGCAAGCGCCGTCGAACCACTGCTCGAAGATAGCCCCGTACCTGGTGTGTACGTCCTCCAGGGTGCGGCGGAAAACTTCATTATATGCATCGGTGCCGTATTCAGGGGCGTTCCTGTCCCAAGGGGAAACATACACGCCGAACTTCACGCCACCGGCGGCACAGGCTTCGGAAAGATCCTTGAGCACGTCGCCCTTGCCGTCCCTCCACGAGCTCTGCGCCACGGTGTGGCGGCTGACCGGATTGGGCCACAGGCAGAAGCCGTCGTGATGCTTGGCGGTGATGATGATGCCTCCGAAGCCTCCCGCTTTGGCAACCTCGACCCACTGGCCGCAGTCCATCATTCCAGGGTTGAAGATGTCCTCCGGCTCAGTGCCGTTGCCCCATTCCAGCAGAACATGTTCATCTCCATCTTCTGCCAGGCAAGCTGCCCGGGAGAAGGGACGGGCCCGTATGGTTCCGGGGCCCTGGTGCAGGCGAAAAGCAACGCGGCCGCGGCCAGGAGTGCAGTCAGTCCTTTCATTCGCCGTATCTTGTAAGTTTCCTTGATTCAGGATCTATGAACAGGTCGCAGGCCTGGTATTCCGCACTGTCCACCTCGACGTTGGTGACATTGCCGTCTTTACCTACAAAGCGTACGGCGTCCAGCGGAGTGACATTGCGGACGATTTCCGAATCCACGGTGACGGTCTTGCAGAGCAGCATCGTGGCGGCATCCCTGGCCACGCAGAGTTCGTATCCG
>CADAFW010000175.1:2332-5443 GCA_902787295.1 uncultured Bacteroidia bacterium | reverse complement strand
GGTGACGCTGCCGTCCGGCTTCACGAAATAGAGCCTGTTGACGCAGCGGTCGCCGCTTACGGTCCCGTCGGCGCCGGTGACGCCCGGGCTGACCTGCAGGGCTATGCTGCCGGCGATGGCGGCGTCGTGCTCGGCGGCTATGCGCTTCATCCACGCGAGAGTCTCGTCGGCGGAGGTTTCGACCTTCGCCTCGGGCAGGGTCGCGAATCCGGTGGTGAACATTTCCGGGAAGACGTAGAGCTCGGCTTCCGGCGCGCTTTCGAACGCCCTGGTGAGGCGCTCGCGGTTGGCCTGGGGATCACCCCAGACTATATCCTGCTGATATACTGCTACCATTTGTTATAGTGGATCTTTTCCGGTTTCCATTTGTCCTTCGGGGCGGGATCCTCGGCGGGGAAGCCGATGGGAATGACGCAGAGAGGGGTGACCGTGCCGGTGATGCCGAGGGTCTCACGGACGATCGCGGAGCGCTCGGGGTCGGAGGCCGCGGTCCAGACTGCGCCGAGTCCGAGGGCGTGGGCGGCCAGGAGGATGTTCTCGGCCGCGGCGGATGCATCGTGCTCCCAGAAATGGTTCTCACGGGTGACGCCGTCGCGGGTGGTGATCATCTTCTCGGCACACACGATGATGGCCAGAGGGGCCTGGGTGAGCATTTTCGCATATTTCAGGTGCGCGGCGAGAGTATCGAGCGCCACGCGGTCGTTGACAACGATAAACTCCCACGGCTGGCGGTTCATCGCCGAGGGTGCGGCCATTCCGGCGCGGAGCAGCTGCTCCACCATCTCCTCCGGCACGGGCTCGGAGGTGTAGGCGCGCACGCTGGTGCGGGTAGCGATGTTCTCGAGGACGGCGCGGGCGGCTGCCCCGTCGGCTTTCTGCCCGTCTTTCGGGGCGTTGTTGCAGGATGTAAGTGCCATGGCGGTAAGGATGGTTATCGTCAATAATCTCTTCATACCATAAATAGTTTTCACGCAAAGATACAAATTGTTTAAATTTGTGATGGTATGAAAAGAAGAGACTTCATCAAGGCAGCGACGCTCACGGCGGTGACCGCGGGAGCAGTGTCCTGCGCAGGCTGGAATCCGTTCAAGAAGAAGCCGGAAGACCGGTCCCCGAAGCCGTACAAGCCCGACGGGTCGGCGCGGATGCGGCTCAGCTACGAGCCTTACGAACTGCAGATGGCGCACACCTTCACGGTGGCGGCGGGCAGCAGGACCACCACGCCGGACGTGCTTGTGCGGATAGAGTACGACGGCTACACCGGCTACGGCGAGGCGAGCATGCCGCCCTACCTGGGCCACACCGTCGGCGAGACCATATCCTACCTCTCCAAGGTAAACCTGGAGCAGTTCGCGGACCCCTTCGACATAGAAAGCATCCACGACTATCTGGAAGGCCTTTCCAAAGGCTGCGAACCCGCGAAGGCAGCGGTGGACATCGCCCTGCACGACCTCGTGGGCAAGCTTCACGGCCAGCCGCTGTGGCGCATCTGGGGCTATAACGCCCGGAAGGCACCGAACACGAGCTACACCATAGGCATAGACAAGCCGGAGGTGGTGGCGGAGAAGACCCGGGAGGCTCTGGGGCGCTTCAAGGTGCTGAAGGTCAAAGTGGGGCTGGACAGCGACAAGGAGATGATAGAGACCATCCGCAGCGTCACGGACCTGCCGCTCGTGGTGGACGCGAACCGCGGGTGGAAGGACAAGTTCCTGGCCATAGAGATGATCCACTGGCTGAAGGCCCACGGGGTGCAGATGGTGGAGCAGCCGATGGCAAGCCTGCAGGACAATGCCTGGCTCAAGGAGCGCAGTCCGCTTCCCATCTTCGCCGACGAATCGGTACAGCATCTTTCGGACATAGACCAGGTCTGCGGGGCGTTCCACGGCATCAACATCAAGCTGATGAAGTGCGGCGGGCTGTACGAAGCACGGCAGATGATCAACTACGCCCGCGCCAGGGGGATGAAGGTGATGATAGGTTGCATGGTGGAGACTTCGTGCGCGGTGACGGCGGCGGCGCAGCTTTCGCCGGTGATGGATTTCGCGGACCTGGACGGCAATATCCTGATTACGAACGATCCGTTCAAGGGGGTGACGGTGGACGGCGGGAAGCTGGTCCTCCCGGATGCGCCCGGCCTCGGGCTGACGGAGGTATAGCGGCAGGGCGGAACAATCATTTCCGTTTTATCAGCGCCAGGACTTCATCAATTGTAAAGGAGCCGGAAAAAACAATGACCGAATAATCAGGGCCGTCGCGTGTACACATGATCAGGACCGCCGCATCTCCGCGGCTTCCGCTATAGATGGTCACTTCACGGTCTTTTTCATCCAACTGCATCACACACGCGTATTTCCCATCCTGGATGATTCTTCGAACCGCTTTCTCCGTACGTCTCGATGGTCTCAGTCCATTCGAATGTATGATCTGCAACGCATCGAGCTTCTTTATTATCCCCTCCAAGCCCGGCGAAATCCCCAGACTGGAAAAATCAATACTGTCGGAGTGGGAGAGGATACCCCTCGAAACATACCCGTAGGTCACTCCGCGATCTTTCGCAAAAGACTCGAACGCAGGGACTTGGGCATGGGAGAAGGTCCCCAGGCAGGAAAGGACGATTCCTATGATCAATCTCTTATTCATGCATCCTCGTATAATCGATTAAAGACAGGCCTCTTTCGAGATTCTCAACAAGTAGTTCAAGAGCCTTTCCCGCTTCCTGGCAGGCGAGCACAGGGTCGGAAATGTTTTCCCGCGCGGATGGCTCCGGAGCAGAGTGGATGCGGAACGTAATCCCGGCAGCAAGGAACAGGCAGAGAAATGCCGCCGCAGCCACAATGCGTTTCCGGGCACGTTCCTGCCGGTCCCACGTATCTATTTTCTCCAGCAGACGTGCTTCGATATCTTCGGGAACAGGAATCATTTCTGTTTTGTGATCATCTTCCATTGTACTTGCAGTTTGTTGCGGATTCTAAACAATATTTGCCGTATGTTTCCCTGGGTAAGCCCGGTATGCCGGGACAGTTCTTCGTAGGGTATGTCCTCCAGGATGTGAGCCTTCAGCAGTTGCCTTTCACGTTCGGGGAGTTTGTCGACCAGGGACATGAGTTCCTT
>CADAFW010000175.1:0-2314 GCA_902787295.1 uncultured Bacteroidia bacterium | reverse complement strand
GGGACCGTAACCCATTTGTGTGAGCGGCGGTCATCGATGAAGCAGTTCTTTACAACGGCAGAAAGATAGCGCTCATTGAAAGCCGCCTCGCCCAGGCGATCCCGTTTCTTCCAGAGTTTCAAATAGGTGTCGTGCAGCAGGTCTTCCGCATCCGATGCATTGCCCGTAAGGGTATATGCGACCCGATACAGCATCCGGTAATAGGGCACGAAACGCCGCTTGAACTCCGAGGCATTCATTCAGCCGGATATCATTCAGGATTGACGCTGGTTACGTCCAGATTTACTTCGGTTCTGAAAACACGGTCCTTGAGGCGCCCCTTTTCGTGTACCATTGTCCAGATTCCATTGACAGGGACGACAAGCAACGATTCAGTCCAAACCCGGCCACGCCTGCGCGCATAGCAAGCCAGTCCGTTTTGAATCCAATAATCCAGGTATTCCCGTTCAAGCTCATTCCTGATGGTGGCATGTTCCATCAGATCGACCTTTTCATAGCCCTTCAGTGCACCCAGGTCGTTCTGAAAAACTTCCATATCGATTTCAGCGATGGAAAGGGACTCCGCAAAAAATACCTTACTCCCCTTGTACGAGTCCTTGCACATCAACGAATCGGGGGGAATGGTGGTATAAAGAGCATAATCCTTGTCTTTGTACTTGTTAAAAAGGTCATCGACCGTCTGGGCGGCAGCCATCTGTGAGATCAAGGCCACCAAAGGCAAAACAAATAGAAGTTTCTTCATAACAAATCAAATTTCGGTTAAATAAATTCCGCAAGTGCTTTTTCTTGGTCTGGATGACTGGACTTGAACCAGCGACCTCCTGGTCCCTAACCAGGTGCGCTACCAACTGCGCCACATCCAGATATGTGAGGCGGAGAGTGAGGGATTCGAACCCCCGGAGCCTTTCAGCTCAACAGTTTTCAAGACTGCCGCCATCGACCACTCGGCCAACTCTCCATACCGAATGGGACCGCAAATTTATCTCTTTTTACTGAATTTGCAAAAAAAACTATCCCTTTTCTTCTTTCGGAAGTGGAATGGGGTCCTATTCCGCCTGCTGCGCCCGGTATTCCGTGGGGGTCAAGCCGGTGTGAAGCTTGAAATATTTGTAGAAAGATGCCTGGGTGTCGAAGTTGAGGTTCGCCGCGATCTCCTTGATGCGGTTGTCGCTGTAGCGCAGGGCGTGCTTGGCGCGCAGGATTACCGACGCGTTGATGACGGCGTCGATGGTGCTGTCCGCGACCTCCCGGACGGCAAGGGCGAGCTGTCGCCGGCTGACCTTGAGTTCGTCGAGATAGAAATCCACGTCCCTGCGTCTCTCGCAGTGCCTTGCCACGGCGAACAGGAAAGAACTGACGAGCTTCTGGCGGGCGCTGTCCGGGGCGGGACCGTTCCCCGAGAAGGGGATGGCGGGGATGTCGCCGGTGGTGTGCTGATAGTTGCGCCATACGCTTCTCATCTCGAAGCTCATCGCCTTGCAGATCATCATCACCGTGTTGTCGGAATTCCTGCTGCGGTTGAGGGTGATGGAGCGCATTATGTTGATGAAGTCCTTCAGCTCGCGGCGGTCGCTTTCGTCAAGCGGCAGGGAGCGGGGGGTGAAGAACACCTTCGCCAGGGCGATGTCCGGCTCGATCTCGTCCGCATACCGGTCGTTCACCGCGAATACGATGCACCTGACCTCGCCGGTGGTTCCGCTCTGGCGCTGTACCGTGATGATGTCGCCGGGGAAGCCCACGGCCAGCCAGCCGGGGCGGAGCTTGAAAGGCACGCCGTTGCAGGTGAACGATATCATCGACTGCTGGCAGTACATCAGCGTGAGGCAGTGCTGCAGATGATGCCGTCGTAGGGGAACAGGTGCGCAAGCTTTCTGAAGGAAATCGATCTCATCTGATATGTTTTTCCGCTGCCAATATACGGATAAATTATCTAATTTTTGACAATCGTTATCCTATTTTGCACTATAAATAGTAATTAACCGCTCGCCTATATATATTTGCCTTGCCTTTGAAAACAAGGCGGATCAATATCGTTATAATAGTCACAGACAAGAACTGTGGAAGGCTTCAAACGGATCTGATACTGTGACTGTCGAAAAACTTTCACACACCGGGGAGGGCAACCTTCCCGGTTTTTGTTGCTTTTTCTTACCTTTACGCTATGAAAACACACGCACTTCCTACCATTCTCCTGGCGGCCCTCTTCCTGACGGCATGCGCGGAACAGACACCCGTAAAATATAAAATCTGGTACGACTGGCCTGAGCGGGTCCTGCCGGAAGATTTCGCCACCCTCGGCGAACCGGACCTGCAG
>CADAFW010000174.1 GCA_902787295.1 uncultured Bacteroidia bacterium | reverse complement strand
TGCAGGTGGTCGGAAGCAAGATAATCCGCGTCAGCGCCACTCCGGAGGCATCTTTCGCTGACAGGAAGAGCCTGGTGGTCGTCCCCCAGGAGAATGCCGAGGTCCCGTTCGAAGTGACGGAGGCGGACGGCTGGGTGAACGTCTCCACCGCCGACGTGCAGGCTTCGGTGCGGGTCGCCGACGGCAGCCTGCGCTTCACCGATGCGGAAGGCAGGGAACTGCTCGCTTCCGGCGAGGGCGGCAGGATGTCGTTCACCCCGATCGAGGCGGAAGGCCGGAAGGCCTGGTCCGTGCATACGGTCTTCGATTCCCCGGCCGGCGAGTCTTTCTACGGCCTCGGGCAGCAGCAGACCGGCGAATTCGACCACAAGGGCCTCAATGAGGAACTCTACCAGTACAACACCAAGATCAGCATACCTTTCGTCGTGTCGTCCAGGGGCTATGGTCTCCTCTTCGATGCCTACTCCCTCAGCCGCTGGGGCAATCCCGAGCCTTACCGCCAGCTCGGGGAAGTGTTCAAGCTCTATGACAGGAAAGGCCGCCCGGGCGCATTGAGCGGCACCTATCTCGCCGGCGACGGCAAGCTGCTGGAGCAGCGCGAGGAATCCATTTTCTATGAGAACGAGGCCGAGATAGCCAACCTCCCCCTGCTCAAGTACAAAGGCGCCACCGTGACCTACGAGGGCGAACTGGAAGCGCCGGCGGCAGGGGATTACTGGTTCACCCAGTATTACGCCGGCTTCCAGAGCACGGAAATCGGCGGCGAGGAGCTGATGCCACGCCTCTGGCGTCCGGCCTGGAACCCCAACAGCTACCGCTACTGCGTCCATTTCGAGGCTGGCGAGCGCAAGCCTTTCAAACTGGTCTGGGAACCCGACGGCGACGTCTCCTACATCAGCGTGAAGGTGGCCGCGCCGCAGAGTGCCGAGGAACAGTCCAGGCTCAGTTTCTGGTCCGAGTTCGAGCCGCAGGCCGACTTCTACTTCATAGCCGGAGACAGCTACGACGACGTGCTGGGCGGCTACCGCACCCTCACCGGCAAGGCCTCGCTCTACCCGAAGTGGGCCTTCGGTTTCTGGCAGAGCCGCGAGCGCTATTCCACCCAGGACGAACTGGTGGAAACGCTTGCCGAGATGCGCAGCAGGGGCATTCCGGTGGACAATATCGTCCAGGACTGGCAGTACTGGCTGCCCGACCAGTGGGGCAGCCACGAGTTCGACGCGGACCGCTATCCGGACCCGGAGAAGATGCTGGACGACGTGCACGCGATGCACGGCCGCTTCATGATCAGCGTGTGGCCGAAGTTCTATACCAACACCGCCCATTACAAGGAGTTGCGCGATTCCGGCTATGCCTACACCCACGCCGAGGCTTCCGGCATCAAGGACTGGCTGGGTCATCCGCAGTCTTTCTACGACGCCTATTCCGAAGGCGGGCGCAGGATGTTCTGGAGGCAGATTGACGAGTCGCTCTATTCCCGCTACGGACGCAAGATCGACGCCTGGTGGATGGATGCGTCCGAGCCAAACCTGCGCGACTGCCTGCCGATGGACTACCTCAAATGGCTGCTTACGCCGACGGCCCTCGGGCCTTCCACGGAATACCTGAACGCCTATTCCCTAGTCAATGCCGACGCCATCTACAACGGCCAGCGCGGGGTGGACCCGGACAAGCGCGTGTTCCTGCTGACCCGCAACGGTTTCGCCGGCCTCCAGCGCTATTCCACGGCCTCCTGGAGCGGCGACATCGGCACCTCCTGGTATGATATGCGCATGCAGATGGCCGCGGGCCTGAACTACTCGATGTCCGGCCTGCCGATGTGGGGAATGGACATAGGCGGATTCAGCGTGATGGACAAATTCTCGAAGGCCGCCGAGGTCTGGAACCGGACCGGCAAGGTGACCCCGGACCTCGAGGAATGGCGCGAGCTCCAGACCCGCTGGCACCAGTTCGGCACCTTCGTCCCGCTCTTCCGCGCCCACGGCCAGTGGCCCCGGCGCGAACTGTGGAACATCGCACCCAAGGGCGATCCGGCCTATTCTTCCATCCTCTGGTACATGCAGCTGCGCTACCGCCTGATGCCGTACATTTATTCCCTCGCCGGCGCCGTCCACTTCGAGGACTACACGATTATGCGCGGCCTGCCAATGGATTTCCCCGCCGATTCCAAGGTCCGCAACATCTCGGACCAGTGGATGTTCGGTCCCGCCCTGATGCCCTGCCCGGTCTATGAGTACAAGGCCCGCTCGCGCACCGTCTATTTCCCCATCGGCGGCTGGTACGACTTCTACACGGGAGAGTTTATCGACAGCAGCTCGCCGGAATTTGCGGAGAACGGCCGCAAGCTGGAGGCCCCCGCACCGTATTCCCGTATCCCGCTCTACGTGCGCGCCGGCTCCATAATCCCCTTCGGTCCCGCGATGCAGTGGTCCGACGAAAAGCCTGCGGACGACATCCTCCTCGCGGTCTATGCCGGCAGGGACGCCTCCTTCACCATCTATGAGGACGAGAATGTCAACTACAACTACGAGAAGGGCAGTTATTCACTGATCCCCATCGTATGGAACGAGGCCGAGAGGACCCTCACCATAGGCGGGCGCACCGGCTCCTTCCCCGGAATGCCGGAGACCAGGACCTTCCGTGTCCTGCTCACGGATCCCGCCCACCCCAACGCCTACGATCCGGACGCGGCCGGGATTCCCGTCAGCTATGACGGCTCGGAGGTCGTGTTGAAACTGTAGCCGCTGCCCGCCAGCCCGGGATCACTCGCCCTTGAGCAGGCGGACCGGGCCGAGCAGTCCGGAAACGGGTTCCGGGTCGCCGGAGCTGTAGAATTCCCACGAAGTCCAGGTGGCACGGCTGTCACCGTGGAAGCGGGCGTCGCCGATGAGGCGGTTGCCCCAGGAGTTCGTCACCTTGATTTCCAACTGGTTGTCCCCGGGCTTGAGCGCACCGGACACGTCCAAGGTGAAGGGCACTTTCCAGAGCAGGCCGAGGTCCTCGCCGTTGAGGTATACGTGGGCCATGTTGCATACGCCGCCGAGGTCCAGCAGGAAACTGCCCGGAAGCAGGCTTCCGTCCAGGCTGAAGGCGGTGCGGTAGGTGGCGGTGCCGGAGAAGTAGCGTATGTATTCGTCGCGCGA
>CADAFW010000173.1 GCA_902787295.1 uncultured Bacteroidia bacterium | reverse complement strand
AGGTCGTTCATCTGCTCGGCGACCTCCTGCTGGCTGATGATCTTGGCCGCACGCTCGAGGAGGCGGGAGTGCAGGTAGAACACGTCGCCCGGATAGGCCTCGCGGCCGGAAGGACGGCGGAGGATGAGGGAGACCTCGCGGTAGGCCACCGCCTGCTTGGAAAGGTCGTCATAGATGACGAGCGCATGGCGGCCGGTATCCCTGAAATACTCCCCTATGGCGGCCCCTGCGAACGGGGCGTAATACTGCATCGCGGCGGGATCGGCGGCGGTCGCGGCCACCACGATGGTATAGTCCATGGCACCCTTGGCGCGGAGGGTCTGGACTATGGACGCGACGGTGGAGCCCTTCTGGCCCACGGCGACGTAGATGCAATAGACGGGGTCCCCCTTGAGGAAACCGTCCCGCTGATTGATGATGGTGTCTATGGCGACCGCGGTCTTTCCCGTCTGGCGGTCGCCGATGATGAGCTCGCGCTGGCCGCGGCCGATGGGGATCATCGCGTCTATGGCCTTGAGGCCCGTCTGGAGCGGTTCGTGCACCGGCTCGCGGAAGATTACTCCCGGAGCCTTGCGCTCGAGCGGCATCCTCACGGTCTCGCCCTCGATCTTCCCGAGGCCGTCCAGGGGGTTGCCGATGGGGTCCACCACGCGGCCCACGAGCCCCTCGCCCACGGGGATGCCGGCAATCCTGCCCATCCTGCGGACGTTCATTCCTTCCTTCACCTGGTCGGTAGGGCCCAGGAGCACGGCTCCCACGTTGTCCTCCTCGAGGTTCATCACCACCCCCTTCACTCCGCACTGGAATTCCAGGAGCTCGCCCGCCTCAGCGTTCACGAGCCCGTGGATGCGGGCCACGCCGTCGCTGATGGTGAGCACGGTGCCGACTTCCTCGAAGCCCACGGTGGTGTCTATCCCGCGGAGCTGTTCCAGGAGGATATCGGAGATTTCACTTGCCTTGATCGTATTCTGCGCCATTGATTATACAATTCTGTTGTTCTGGATAATGAACTGCCGGCGTATCGCGTCTATCTGGTGACGGACGCTGGCGTCCAGCATATAGTCGCCCACCAGCAGCGTGAAGCCGCCGATGAGCCCGGGGTCCGTGTCCGCCTCGAGGATGATGCGGCGGCCCGTCTTTTCTTCGAGCAGGGCCGTGACCTTCCTTTCGAGGTCCGGGGAAGGAACGACGGAAGTGAGATGCGCGAGGACGGTCCCGGTGGAATCGCAGTACATCCTCACGTAGTCGCGGAAAATGAACTTCACTTCCTCCAGCCTCCCCTTCCTGATCAGCAGCGCGACGAGGTTCCGGAGTTCGGGCTCCAGTTCCACGGAAGCCATATCGGCGTGCCGGCGGAGCAGGTCCCTCACCTGGGTGAAGACCCGTTCGCCGTTGCCGGTCTCCTGCGTGTATTTCAGGAGAGCCTTGGCGTATCTGGACGATATGACTCCTGCGTTCATCTGCTAACTGAGGCGGGCTTTGGAAGCCTCGTCGACCAGCCTGTCCAGCAGGGCCTGCTGGCTCCCGGCGTCGCCGAGGTCCTTCCGGACAATCTTTTCCGCCACTTCCACCGAAATCGATGCGACCTGGCTGCGGATGTCGCGGATGGCCGATTCGCGCTCAGCGGCGATCTCGGTCTTCGCGTGCTCTATCATCGCGGCCGCCTCCCTGGAGGCCTGCTCCTTGGCCTGCGCCACGATCGCGTCGCGGGTCTCGGAGGCTTCCTTGATGAGACGCCCCTGCTCGAGCCTGGTCTTTTCGATAAGCGCGGCCTGCTCCTCCGCAAGGCCGGCAAGCTTCTTCTGTGCCTCTTCGGCGGCCTTGAGCGAGCCGGCTATGTGGTCGTTGCGCTTCTCCACCATCCGGGTGATGACGGGGAAGCCGAACTTGGCGAGGATGAAGAACACCGCGCCGAAGATTATGACCATCCAGAAGATAAGGCCGAAGTCCGGTGTGATCAGCGACATAGGCTACTTGAGAAGGACTGCGAGGAGACAGACGATCACTGCGAAGAGGCAGACGCCCTCGATGAGCGCGCCGATGATGATGGCGGTGGTACGGAGTCCGCCCGCAATCTCCGGCTGGCGGGCCGAAGCTTCCATTGTGGACTGTGCAAGTTTACCGATGCCGAGACCTGCCGCAAGGGCCACGATGCCGGCTCCGATGGCTCCGCCCATCTTGGCGAACGCCGCTGCCTGAAGAATTGTTCCGATCATTGCTTTATTGGTTTTGAGTTAATTGATTTCGGGTTCCTGATGCGCCAGTCCGATGAACACGGACGAGAGCATCGTGAATACATATGCCTGGATGAACGCCACGAGCACCTCCAGGAGGTCCAGGAAGATGCCGAACAGCGCCGACACGAAGGTGAGCGAGCCGTTGAGCACCGGACCCATCTTCGCGGTGAGGAAGATGACCGCTATGGTGCTGAGCAGCATGATATGGCCCGCCAGCATGTTGGCGAAGAGTCGTATCATCAGCGAGAACGGCTTAGTGAACATTCCGATGATCTCTATCACCGGCATTATGGGTATGGCCTTCAGGAATATGGGTACGTCGGGCCAGATGATGTCCTTGTAGTAGTGCTTGTTGCCGAAGAGGTTCACCATGAAGAAGGTGAACAGCGCCAGCACGAGGGTCACGGCGATGTTGCCGGTGATGTTGGCTCCGCCCGGGAACACCGGGAAGATGCCCATCAGGTTGTTGATGAGGATGAAGAAGAACGCCGTCAGCAGATAGGGCGAGAAACGGCGGTACTCCGGGCCCACTGCATCCTTGATCACATCGTTCTCTATCATCACGATCACCGGTTCCAGCAGGGCGGCGATGCCCGTGGGGGCCTCCTTGAGCACGTCGTGCCGGCGGTACCAGCGGGCGCAGAGCAGTATCAGCACCACGAGTATCAGCGAGTCGATCATAAGCCCCAGCACGTTCTTGGTGATGGATATGTCCAGCGGGCGGCTGCCGTCGGAGGCCCGCACGATCTTGCCTTCGTGCGCCTCCCCCTTCCGGGCGATGCGGTAACCTTCGTAGGTCTCCCCGCCCTCGATGTGATGCGAGCTGAACGCGTGGATGCCGCGGTCTATGATTATGCAGGGCAGCGGGATGGCCACCGGCTTGCCATTGATGGTGGTGATGTGCCATTCGTAC
>CADAFW010000172.1 GCA_902787295.1 uncultured Bacteroidia bacterium | reverse complement strand
GTGTATAAACTACATATAACAAAAATGTTATGCCTTGTAACACTTTTGTTAACCGCCCTTTTCGCCTCTTTTTGCCCCAAAAATGGCCCTTTGCCTGCCCGTCACTGCCGTCCGGCTCCAGTGCTCTCTATCATTCCGTCGCTCTGCGTATCCGCTGCGATGGCCGCATCAGGATCTGCTGCCTGTTTCAGCAACCGTACAACACTGCCGTGTAGATCTGGATTCCGTTGCCGTCGTATTCGGCATAGACTCCGCAGAAGGAGTCCTCCTCCGGGCACGGACGATGGTGCCTGTCGTAGAAGTGGATGTATGCTCTCGCGCCGCCGTGGGGATGCCTGCCGAATACGGGCTTGCTGGTCAGGTTCGCTCTCATATCCTGTCCTCCCCATTGTTTCCGAGGCGGCGTCCGCCCCTGGTCTGACGCTGCGAAGTGAGTGCATTTGCCGTTGCACTTCCGATGACGGTGATTGCTATTACTGCCAGAAATTCCATAACCTTTGTACTTTGTTTACGATACAAAGGTATGGCCGTGTTTTGACAACTCTTGTCAAGAGTTCAAAAAACAATCAAATAATTGAAATTTCTTTTCCCGCAAGATATTTTTCCATCAGGTCGCGGGTCTTCAGCTTGACGAAACAGGTCGCCGTTCCGTCGGTGCAGGCGAACCATTCACCCTCGGCCACGCCGCGGTCCATCACCAGGTGGACGCCCTCTGCGGAGGGGAGGATCGCGCTCAGGACCGTGGTCGCTCCGACCAGAACTCCGGTGAGTTCCCACAGCTTCTCGGCCGATGCGAACGACACCCTCGGAATGCCTAGCGTGCCGCAGAATTCGCGCGTTACGAAGGGCTTGTCGTCGGTGGTCACATAGAGGTAGAATTCCGTCTGCTGGCGGTTGCAGAGGAAGATGGTCTTCACGATCCGCACTCCGATCCGGGCATATATGTTCCGGCAGTCCTCCATCGTGATCCCGGGGTCGGTATCCACGCGCTGGAAGGGGATTCCGAGCGCGCTGAAGCTTTCATAGACCTTCCGCTGGAGTTCCGATGCGTACTCCGCCGGAGGGTTGCTCATTAATTCGCTGACGTAGAACATTTTACTTGTTTTTAGAATCGATGCAGATAGTGACCGGCCCGTCGTTCACGAGCGCCACCTGCATGTCCGCCCCGAACTGCCCGGTGCCCACCTGGCGGCCGATGGCGTCGGACAGGCTGCGGCAGAAGCTTTCATAGAGCGGGATGGCCTTCCCGTGGCCCGCGGCATCGATGTACGACGGCCTGTTGCCTTTCCGCGTCGATGCCATCAGCGTGAACTGGCTCACGACTATGACATCCCCGCTGACATCCGTCACGCTGAGGTTCATTACGCCTTCGCCGTCGTCGAAGATGCGCAGCGCGGCGATTTTCCTGACGAGATAGTCGAGGTCCGTATCATCATCGTCCTGCCCTATGCCCAGCAGCACCAGGAGCCCGCGGCCGATGGACGACACGACCGCTCCGCCAATGCTGACGGAGGCCGACGAAACGCGCTGGATTACGGCTCTCATGGCCTACAGCTCCTACAGCTCCTCCAGCGCCCTTGCCAGCTGGTCCGGGCAGCTGGTGCCGCGGCCCTTGCAGTCTATGCCCCTGAGGCGGGCGATGACCTCATCCTTCTTCATTCCGGCGCACAACGCGGCAATGCCCTGGGTGTTCCCGTGGCAGCCCTTGGTGTACCGGATGCTTCGGATGACGTCGCCTTCCAGCTCTATGTCCATCTGCTCCGAGCAGACTGCTTCGCAGGTCCTGAACGAGGCCTTGCGCACGTCGCCGGCGCGCTCGTCCGATATCTTGACTACTTCAAACATCGCTTTAGGTAATATGAGTTATCACTTTATCTCCTTGCCGAATGGGAATACGGTGGCAAGGGCCATCCTGAGGTGCTGCACGCCCCAGGGAATGCCGATTATGGTGATGCAGAACAGCACTCCGCAGCCGAGGTGCAGCAGGGCAATCTGCCACCATCCCAGCAGTATCCACAGCAGGTTCATCACGATGGAGAGGCAGCCGGGCTGGTTGGGACCATCCACCAGTTCGTGGCCGAAGGGCCAGAGGGCGTAGGTTCCCAGCTTGAACAACTGCACGCCGAAGGGTATGCCGATGATGGTGATGCACATCAGAAGGCCGACGGCGTAGTAGATCATGGCTATCAGCAGTCCGCCGAGAACCAGCCAGAGAATGTTACCGAGCAGTTTCATATCGCTTATAAGTTAAGTTTCTTCTTCACGCCCCTGACAGCCTCCGCCTGGAGCGGGTCGTCCGGCCAGGCGTGCTTGGGGTATCTGCGTTTCAGTTCCTTCCGGACTTCAAAATAAGTGCCGCTCCAGAAACTCCGCAGGTCGGCCGTCAGCTGCACGCTCTTGTAGCCGGGGGAGAGCAGTTCCATCAGCACCGGCTTCCGCCCGTCGTCCACGCGCGGGGTGTCGCTCATCCCGAAGCATTCCTGCAGCCTGACCCTCAGCACCGGAAGTTCGGCGCCGCGCCTGTATTCCACCCGTATCCGGCTTCCGGTGGGGACCGTTATGTGCGACGGGGCCAGCCTTTCCACGGCCTGCCGCTGCGGGTATGTGAGCAGGCTCAGGAGCACTTCGCACATATCCACTTTCTTCAATTCCGCCACCGTGGTGACATTTCCCACAAAGGCCGGAACCCACTCCCCGGCGCGCTCCAGCACGCATTCCGTGTCAAGGGACGGAAGTTCCAGCTCCGGATGCCAGGAGGCGACGGCGGCCACCCTCCGCTGCAGGTTGCCGACTTCGTCATTGAAGTCGAACATCCCCGTACCATCCTTGCGTGCGGCTTCGCAGATTGCGCCCAGGATCTGCTCCCGGACGCCGCCGTGTATGGCATTTGCCGATACCACCAGGCTGCCCAGCATGCGCTCGTGCTGCGCCACGATCCCGCCTTTGCGTGAGTCCCAGACCACATTGTCCCGCTCTTTCATCAGATGGCGTATGTCTTCCGGATTCAGCGGTGCGGCGAGGAATATGCGGCCGTCACCGCCTTTGCGCGTGTTCATCTCGGCAGCGACCATCCAGTCGCAGGAGGCGACGGGGTCGTCGTCGGGGACGGATGCCGAGTCGCCGCCGGACATCAGGAAGCGGCCCCTGCCTTCGCCGGC
>CADAFW010000171.1 GCA_902787295.1 uncultured Bacteroidia bacterium | reverse complement strand
TTCACATAAGCGCCGAGAACGGCGTCCAGCTCGCTCTGGGCGGGGAGCGGGGTGCCATAGTTCATTCCGCTCATCTCAGCCTGCGGCACGATGCCGTGGTCGCTGATGACGTGGAGCACGTCGTCAGCCTCCGATCCGGCGGCGAAGGTGAGGTTGCCGTCGAGCTGCACGTACTTCACAGCACGCTCGAGATAGGAATGGCTGACCACGAAGAACTCGGAGAAATCCGGATACTTTGCCGCATCGTTGATCTTGTTGATGCGGATGGCCTCTGACTCGAAGAAACCTATCGCGCTGAATGCCCAGCAGGTTCCGCTGCGGGACTGGTTCTTCACGGACGTGATGGGGTTCTCCTTCACCGTGGTGAATTCATACTCGGGGATTGCCGGAGCGGGACGCTGTGCAAATGCTGATGCGCAGGCGAACAATGCTGCGGCGATTGCAAGATATCTTTTCATTATTCGATAGTTTGATTTCTAACCATTCACAAATATATGAAAATTCTTTTTTATACCTTTGTATGATAGATATGAAAACAGGAACACTCCTCGCAACAGCCGTCCTCCTTGCAGCCGCAGCAGCCTGCCGACCTGCCGCAGAGGAAGGACGTCCAACCATACAGCTCGTGCGCGACATCGCCGCCGACAAGACCGACCACAGGAACGCCTTGCTCCATTCGCTCGCGGCGCCCGACCGCCATGCCGACATCGCGATAATCGGCGACAGGCTGCATTCCAATGCCCTCGCGCAGGCATTCATGACGAATGACGTTCGGGACAACATCGACGGTTCGAATAACCCTGACGGACTCCAGGATTTCTCCGGTGAATGCATCACCGTCTACGTGGACGACGCCAGCAGCGCACCCGCGCTGGTCGGAAGGGGAGAGTACGAGACCCTCCGGAACTTCGTGGTGAACGAGATGCTCAGCGCCGTGGATACGGTCTACAACCTCGCCCAGTTCGACCTGGAAGGCCTGGGCAAGAAGAGCGGCGCCAAGGTCCTCGTCCTGTCCGACCCGGCCTTCGAGGCGTACGGGAAATTCGACATTGATACGCTCTTCACCCTTACCGGCTGCAAGCTCGACGTGATAGCCCCGGTCCATGCAATGCTCGACAACGTGTTCGAAGGCCGTGAAGGCAAGGCTCTGACCATCGGGGTGCTCTGCGACAGCAGCTACTGTGAGAACGGCATCTACTCCGACATCATCCGTCAGGAATTTGCCGCACGCGGTGCATCCGGCTCCGACGCGGTCATCCTTCCCATAGCACAGAACGACACCACCGACCTGCTGCAGGATTTCCTGGACAGGTTCATCGTTTCCGGCCGCCAGGGTGCCCTCGACGCCCTCATCGTCGCCGACCTGGACGTGGACATGGAAGCCCTCAGGACACGCCTCGGCGAGCTGACTTCCGTGACCAGCGCCGAATCGCTCACATACAGGGGCAGGGTGGGCCAGGACTTCCGCATCATCGGACTTTCCGAGGCCATCACCGACAGTTGCTTCCGCATCCTCAGGGAGCGCAACCTTTTCAGCCACGACATAGCTTTCCCGAGGGGCAGGGGATTCATGTTCATCCCCCGTCCAGACAAGGATTCCGAAGGCTTCCTCACAATTCCGGCACTTGCTTATGTTCAAGATTAACGTAACCGCAGAGGATATCGAAAAGCTCCCTTCCGGAGCCTTCGAGGGCGAGATCCACGTCATCTCCAAGGTCGGAAGGGAATTCAACGCCGCCATCTCCTACCTCCGCAAGCAGAAGATGCTCGGCTTCGACACCGAGACCCGTCCCGTCTTCGAGGCCGGCAAGCCGCACCGCCACGTCGCACTCGTCCAGCTTTCCGGTCCGGACAAGGCATACCTTTTCAGGGTGTTCAGGATGGGAATGCCGGAAAAGCTCTGCAAGATATTCTCCGACGAGAACATACTCAAGATAGGAGCCGCCTGCCACGACGACATACGCGGCCTCCAGTACTACGCCAAGTTCGAGGGCCGCAGCTTCGTCGACCTCCAGAAAATTGGCTGGGAATGGGGCGTAAGGGACAAGAGCGTCAAGAAAATGGCCGCCAACATCCTCGGAATACGCATTTCCAAGGCCCAGCAGCTTTCCAACTGGGAAGCCGACACCCTGAGCGAGCCCCAGAAGTCCTATGCCGCCACCGACGCCTGGGTCTGCCTGGAGATGTATGAGAAGCTCTGCGCCTCGCCCAGGAATCCGCTCACCCAAGAACAGATCTGTCCCCAGCAATGACAAAGATATTCCTGAAACCTCACCGGGAGGAATCCCTCCTGCGCTATCATCCCTGGGTATTCTCCGGAGCCATCGCAAACGTGCAGGGCAATCCCGCTGAAGGGGACCTGGTCACGGTCTGCGCCGCAGACGGACAGCAGCTTGCCATCGGCCACTGGCAGATAGGCTCGATAGCCGTACGCGTGCTCTCCTTCTCCGGCGACCCTACAGCCCCGGATTTCTGGGTGAATGCCATTGCCAGGGCGTTGGAAGTACGCAAGGCGGTCAAACTCTATGACGACCCCCGCACGACCTGCTTCAGGCTCGTCCACGGCGAGGGAGACGGCCTGCCCGGACTGATAATCGACTGGTACGACGGCGTCTGCGTGATGCAGGCCCACAGCGTCGGAATGTTCCGCGCCAGGAAGCAGATATGCGATGCCCTCATCGAAGTCTTCGGTGACAGGCTGAAAGCCGTCTATGACAAGAGTTCGGGCACCGCGCCGTTCAAGGCGGGACTCGAGCTTGTGGACGGCTATCTGTGGAAGGCAGAGGGATTTGCGTCCAGCGAGTGCACCGTCCTCGAGAACGGCCATTCCTTCCTCGTGAACTGGGAAGAAGGCCAGAAGACCGGATTTTTCCTCGATCAGCGCGACAACCGCGAACTCGTCGGCAGATATGCCGCCGGCCGCAACGTGCTCAACCTTTTCTGCTATACCGGAGGCTTCTCCATCTACGCACTTGCAGGCGGCGCCGCTTCCGTGGATTCAGTCGATTCCTCCGCACGCGCCATGGCGCTGGTGGACAGGAACGTCGCCCTGGGCGGCTTCACGAACCACACTTCCTGCTGCGAGGATGCGATGGATTTCCTCGCCAAGGTTCCGGAAGAGAAGTACGGACTGATGATAGTCGACCCGCCGGCATTCGCCAAGCACCGCGGCGCGCTCAAGAACGCATTGCG
>CADAFW010000170.1 GCA_902787295.1 uncultured Bacteroidia bacterium | reverse complement strand
TACCTGGAGCCGGTTTTCAGGGACGTGGACCTCTCCGTCGGGGAATTCCGCCACGAGGCTTCGGTCGTGATCCCGTGCAAGAACCGTGTCGGGACCATAGGCGACGCAATCCGCTCGGCCCTTTCCCAGAAGACGGATTTCCCGTACAACGTCATAGTCGTGGACGACAACAGCACCGACGGTACCGTGGACGTGATCAAGGGCTTCGACGACCCGAGGCTGGTCTACATTGCGCAGGACCCGTCCTGGCACGCCATCGGGGGCAACTGGAACGCGGCCGTCCACCATCCGGACTGCGGTCGCTTCGCCCTGCAGCTGGATTCGGACGACATGTACTCCGGGCCGGATACGGTGCAGAAGTTCGTGGATGCCTTCCGCGAGCAGCGATGCGCGATGGTGATCGGCACCTATGAAATCACCGACTTCGCCTTGAACCCCATTCCTCCCGGGGTGATAGACCATAAGGAATGGACCCTGGAGAACGGACGCAACAACGCGCTCAGGATCAACGGCCTGGGGGCCCCGCGCGGCTTCTTCGTCCCGCTCCTGCGCGAAATCAATTTCCCCACGGTGAAATACGGCGAGGACTATGCGGTCGCGCTGCGCATCAGCCGCGAATACCGCATAGGACGCATCTATGACGTGATGTACTGCTGCCGGCGCTGGGAGGGCAATTCCGATGCCGCCCTGCCGGTGGAAAAACTCAATGCCAACAATACCTACAAGGACCGCATCCGCACCTGGGAACTCGAGGCGAGGATTGCGATGAACAAGAAATGACGCTTATGAAAAGAATCCTGACGATTGCCGCGGCGTGCATGCTGCTGGCATCCTGCGCGACGAACGCGGGAAAGAACGATGCCGCCGTTGCGGAAGAAAGCGCTCCCTCCGTTGCGGAAGAGAGCGTTGCCTCCGGTGCGAAACCGCAGTTGTACGACGAATCCATCGACCTGCTGGTCCAGATTGATGCGGCGCTCAAGGAAGCCGGCAAGACCGGGAAATTCGTCATTTGCCAGGTGGGAGGCAACTGGTGCCGCTGGTGCATCATGTTCGCCGATTTCATCAGCTCCGACGGGGACATCGCGAAGCTCGTTGCAGACAATTTCGTCTATATCCACGTGAACTACGACAAGAAGCAGGAGCACTTCGCCGAAATGTCAGCCATGCTGGGCGACCCGGGCCGTTTCGGCTTCCCCTGCCTGGTGGTCCTTTCGCCTGAGGGAAAAGTCCTGCACATCCAGGACAGCTCCTTCCTCGAGGAGGGCGAAGGCTACGACCGCCTCAAGGTGCTGCGTTTCTTCTCCAAGTGGACCCCCGAGGCCGTCGACCCTGCCAAGTAATTGAATATGAAGATAATCCGTACGATCCTGATCCTGCTCCCCGCTCTCGTGCTCGGAGCCTGTTCGTCCACTCCGCAGCTTAAGGAGAATAACATAGACAAGGTGATCAAGGCGATGACCGATGAGGAGAAGGCCCACCTGATAGTGTGCGCCAACAACCTCAATACGACCTTGGATTCGACCTACGCGCCCATGATTGCCGCGTGCAAGGACATGGTCCCCGGCTGCGGTGGATTCACCTATCCCATAGCCCGCCTGGGAATTCCTTCCCTCGTGCTTGCGGACGGCCCTGCCGGCCTGCGCATCAGCCCTGTCCGGGAGGGGACCGACAGCACTTTCTACTGCACCGGTTTCCCCATCGGGACGTCGCTGAGCGCCACCTGGGACCCTCAGGTGGCCAGGGATGTGGCTGAAGCCATAGGTGAGGAGCTGGTGGACTACGGGGTGGACGTGCTGCTCGCCCCGGGGCAGAACTTGCACCGCAACCCGTTGTGCGGCAGGAACTTCGAGTATTTCTCGGAGGATCCGCTCCTCTCCGGCAGGATGTCGGCTGCCTATGTGCGCGGCGTGCAGGCCAACGGCGTTGCCGCCTGCATCAAGCATTTCGCCTTCAATAATATGGAGATCAACCGCCTCAGCAACGACTCCAGGGTCTCCGCGAGGGCGGCGAGGGAACTCTACCTGAAGAATTTCGAAATCGCGGTGGAAGAGGGCAAGCCCCTTACCCTCATGACCTCGTACAACTACTACAACGGCCGCTACACGACCGAGAACGAAGTGCTGCTGAAACAGGTGCTGCGCGGCGAATTCGGCTTCGACGGCCTCATAATGACCGACTGGGGCGGGGGATACGATCCCGTGAAGATGGTCAATGCGTCCACCGACCTCATAGCTCCCGGCAACGACGAACAGTACCGGCAGGTGCTGGAGGGCATCAGGAGCGGTGCCATCAGCAGGGAAAGCGCCGATGCAGCCGTCAGGAACGTGCTGCGCCTCATAGTCAGGATGCCTGCGTTCCGGAATCATTCCAAGCCGGACAACTCTCCGGACTTCGAGGCCCATGCCGCGGTCTGCCGCAGGGCCGGCGCCGAGGGTATGGTGCTGCTGAGGAATGAGGGCGGAGTGCTCCCGTTCAAGCCCGGGACGAAGGTGGCGATGTTCGGAGCCAATTCATACAAGTTGCTGGCCGGCGGAACCGGTGCGGGCGACGTAAACAAGGCCCACGTCATCTCCCTGGACAAGGGTCTCTCGGAGAGTACGGTCGTGCTTGACGGAAGCACCGACGCCGCATATCGCGAATATCTGGCCGTCGAGGGCCCGCGCGTGGATGCCATCAATGCCGAACGCAGCTGGTGGTTCGGCGACCTCCCTTATGAGGAGATGCCCGCGCAGAAGCTCCGCAAAGTGGTGAAAGCGGCATCCTCAAGTGCCGACGTCGCCCTCGTGACCGTGATCCGCAATGCCGGCGAAGGCAGCGACCGCCACGTGGAGAATGATTTCAATCTCAAGCCCGAGGAGAAGTCGCTCATCGCCGAAGTCTCCGCGGCATTCCACAAGGCCGGGAAGAAGGTCGTGGTGGTGCTGAATACCACCGGCGTGCTGGAGACCGCATCGTGGAAGGACTCCGTGGAAGGCATCCTGGTGGCCTGGCAGCCCGGGCAGGAAGCGGGCTATTCCATAGCCGACGTGCTTACGGGCGTGATTTCGCCCTCCGGCCGCCTGCCTATGACCTTCCCCGTAAGCTATGCCGACGTGCCTTCGCAGAACTTCTTCCATATCGTGCTGCCCGACCAGAAGAACGGCTCCTGGACGCATCACAAGGCAGGACGGCGCTACTATGAGCGCAAGGGTGAGGACTGGGTGGA
>CADAFW010000169.1 GCA_902787295.1 uncultured Bacteroidia bacterium | reverse complement strand
TCATGATGCCGACCATAGCGACGACCGAAAGGATGATTCCCGGCACAAGGCTGACGCGGTCTATTCCGATGACGCCCTGGAAGTTGCACATCAGGGACCTGGTACCGTATATGATCAGCAGGCTTACACCTATTTCCAACAGTAGCCTGAGCGATGCGGGAATATCAAGGATGTCGTCGATGGAGCCGACGTAGAGCATTATCATCATTGCGCAGATCGTCGAGAACAGGTCCACGTAGTTGATCGTAGTCTTGAAGAAACAGAGTCCGACGACGATACCGAAAAAGACCGCTATCCCGCCGATGACGGGAACGGGGTTTTTCTGAAGTTTGCGTGCATCGGGATTGTCGACGAGGTTTTTGGCTTTCGCAATCTTCAAGATAGGCTTGAACACAAGGGATGTCGCGATTATTGAAATCACGAACAGTATAAAGATTATTGTACGTGGACGGGATATGATCATTTCTCCCTGCGTTTTGAGAAGATGACGACGGCGGCACCTGCGAGAATACCCAGGACAAAGAAACCAGCGACAAGAGTCATGGTATTAGGCTTGCTCTTCTTGAGAGGAACGGTAGGCTTCACTATCTCAGCGAAAACCGGAGTCTCCTGCTGCACCTTCGCCTTCGCGCTCTGAAGCTGCTGCGCAAGGGAATTGTAAAGCTGGAACTTCAGGTTCATGTCATTCTGGAGACGCTGCTGCTCGCTCTTCACGCTCTGAAGCACGAATCCCTGATGTGAATCCAGATAACGGGAATACTTCGACTGCGCCGTATAATAATCGGCCTCTGCCTCATCATACAGCTGCTGGAAATAAGCCAGGTCTTCCTTGGCCTTGTCCGTCCTGTAGTTCGAGATGAACGCTTTCAGGTTCTCCATCACCCTGGCGGACAATTGCGCCGCCACGACGGGGTCCTGCATATTCACGGTAATCGTAATGAGGTAGGTCCTCTTGTCCACAAGGGTCTCGATGTTCTTCTTGAGCAGTTTCACAGCCGAAGCCTGCTTTTTGGTGAGATGGAAGGGGTCGATCACCTCCTCGTTTTCTTCAGCTTCCGCGTTGGGGTTGAACAGGCCCTTGATGCCGGCTACGGCCTTGAAAGGCAGCGACAGGGCCGCGCTCCACCAGGGAGTCCTGTAGTAGTCCGTGAGATAGACGTACAGTGTCGTATCCACTTTGGCGCTGGTCACGGGCGTGTCGAAGAGCGAAAGCAGGAATGAAGGGGAACTGACGATATCCGGATAGACAGTCGGAAGCAGGGCGTCAGTGTTGTTCAGCATATTCGTACTGACACCGGCAAGCGCCGCAAGTGAAGTGATGCTCGAAGACCTGTAAGACAATTCAGGTGAAATCTTCGTCACTACGCTGTATTCCTTCGGCATTGTCTTCGAAAACGCATATCCGACGACAGCACCTATGAATGCGCATAGCAAGAGGAATTTCCACCGGGAAAGAAGTTTCTTCAAAAATGGGACGATGTTCACGTCCTTCTCGATATATTCGCTCATATTACTTCCTGGTGAGGTTGACAATGGTCGCGACCATCGCTGCGATAGACGCAGCGGACGAGCCGATGCTCATGATTTCGCTGGCAGTCAGCTTTTCGCGGTCCGGTTTCTTAGGCACGATAATCTCGCAGCCGGGTTCTACCCTGGCAGAAGCGCCGGTAGCCACCGTGCCATTCATGTACAGGACGTAAACCTTGCTCCTGCGAGAGGCCTCGGAATAACCGCCGGCCTGACGCACGTAATAGCCCACGGGCTTGCCGGAAATGTAGTGCACGGTGTTGGGATACATGACCTCGCCCTGCACTCGCACGGTGGTGGTCTTCTCCGGGACGATGAGTTCATCGCCGTCGCGGAGTATGATGTCGTAGTCCGATCCCGGATTGGCGATGGCCTTGTCGAGCTCGAGACCGACGGTATAGATCTCGCTGACTTTCAGCTTGTCCACCTTGATGGAGTCGGTCTTGTCCTGCTGGGCGGCCATTCGGGAGATACCGGTACGCACGTTCCTCTCATACTGGGAGATCTTCCTCTTGAGCATGGCTCCGTGGACGTGGGCGTCGGGAGTAGGACCTCCGGCCCTGGCAAGGAGTTCGGACACGCGGTAATTGTTGTTGGTGAGCGTGTACTGACCGGGGAAGGTGACCTCACCGGTGATGCTCACATTCTGCTGCTCGATGTAGCTCGGGCTCCTGCGGACGGACACGACGTCGTAGGGCTTGAGGATGAAATCGGGCTGGCCGTCCACCATGAGGCCGTCCTTGATGCCGAAGCTGAACACGTGCGCGATGGTGTCGGGGGCGAAAAAGCTGTCAGCCTCATTGATTCGGCGGGCGACTTCCACATTGACGGAGGAGGCGCCTTCGTTGAGGCCGCCGGCGATGAGGATGAGGTCCTCGACGGTCATGTTGTCGGCGAACTCGTATTTGCCCGGATTGTTCACGTAGCCGGTGATGGTAAGGTCGCCTTTAGGATCGATCTCGGTGACGCTGGAGATCACGAGGACGTCGTTCTTGCGGAGAAGGATATCATCTGCAGTGCCTTTCATGATGCCCCCCAACGGCACGGCGTGCAGTTCGAGGGAGCGGTCAGACTTTTCGCGGATGATCTGCGCACGGTTGAGGAATGCATCGTCAAGCAGGCCGCCGGCGTGCTCGACAAGCTGCTTCACGGTAGCGATCTCGCCGCCGAGCTCGAAGAGTCCCGGACGGTAGACTGCACCGCGGACCTCGACCTTGTTGGCATAAAGTTCCTGCTCGCGCGAAGTGACGGTGACGGTCACTTCATCGGCGTCCTGAAGCTTGTAGGTGGAGAAATTGGCGGATGAAACCGAGTACATGTGCCTCTCCAGGCCGTCATAGCGGACGACTTTGGCCTCGTCGCGGTATGCGTCTCCGGTGAAGCCGCCCGCATAGTCGATGAGGTCCTGGACGGTCTCCCCTTCCTTGAGCTCATAGAACATTGGCTTCTTGACACCGCCCTTGATGTTGATCAGGTACTGGTAGGGCGGGACGAGGATGACATCGCCTTCCTTAAGGCTGATGTTGACGTCCTGCCTGCCGTTGAAGATGAAGGAGTAGATGTCCACCACGGCCGCCAGTTCGCCGCCGCGCATCACCTTGACGCACCTCAGGGAACCGGAAGAAGTGACGCCGCCGGCCTTGTAGAGGGCGTTGAACACGGTGGTGAAGGAAGAAAGCCTGTA
>CADAFW010000168.1 GCA_902787295.1 uncultured Bacteroidia bacterium | reverse complement strand
GAACTCTATAATCCCGATGCCGACATAGCCGCCGCCAAGCCCTCCGGAATCCCCGCCATAAAGGCGCGCAACGCCGGAATCCTCGAGACCAACGTGGTGCGGGTGTACGACGAGAACAGCTTTTTCTATGACCCGAGCGGCCGGAGCGTGGTGCTGATGATGCGCGCCAACACCGGCTTCGAGGACATAGGCGTGATGCTGAAGGGCTATGAGGACGAGGACGGCAAACTGAGGATAGGCAAGCTGCAGAAGAAGGGGCACGACGTGTTCTATACGCATATTCCCGGAGCGAACCTGAAATTCCATATCTGCTACGACCCCGTGACCCGGCTCTACTGGCTGGTGCACTCGCAGATCTCCGGAACCATGGCCCAGCGCCGCCGGCTGGCCCTTTCCTACTCCCCGGACCTGCTCCGCTGGACCTTTGCGGGGCTTGTGGCCGTCGGTCCCGCCGACAATGCCGCCCGCCACTACGCGACTATGATGATCCACGGCGACGACATCTACATAGTCAGCCGCTCCGGCGACCTCCGCGCCAAGACCGCGCACGACAACAACCTCACGACCTTCCACAAGGTCAAGGATTTCAGGAAGTTGGTGTACTGATTCCGCGGGGGGCGGTGAAATTTTTCGCCAAAATTTTTGGTATTTAAACTTTTGCGTGTATATTTGCAGTCCCAAAGTACTGCGGATGTGGTGAAATGGTAGACACGCTACTTTGAGGGGGTAGTGGGCGTTGGCCTGTGTGAGTTCGAGTCTCACCATCCGCACCAGAAAGGGCAGCTTTCAAGAGCTGCCCTTTCTTTTTTTTGTGTGTCTGCTGCACGGCTGGCCATCATTCTTCGGGAGGCAGTGCCGGTCCGAGTGCAGGAAGGGCGTTCTTGCCCGTGGGGGCGGGGACGCCGTGTTCTATGGCCTTCATGGCCGCCTTCACGATGCTCTGCTTCCCGTCGACCAGACGCTTGGTGTTCTCCTTGAACCCGTCCAGAACGTCCTCGAGGTCCTTTTCAAGCGCAGCATTGGCGCTGCAGAAGATGCCCACCCGGTTGACCATCTCCTCGGCGGCTTTCACGATGCCTTCGATGTTCTCCATCTGCTCTTTCTGGACCCAGGCGCCGTGGATGAGGCGCAGGAAGGGAACCAGGGTTTCCTCGGTGGTGATGAGTACGTTGTGCTCAAGGGCCCAGTTGAACAGTCCGGCGTCTTTCATCTTGGCAAGCTGCCAGGCGCCGTAGTTCGGGATGAACATGATGACGAAATCCAGGGTCTTGCGGCCTACTACATACTTCTGGTAGTCCTTGCCGGTGAGCTCCTTGATGTGGTTCTTCACCGACTCGAGGTTGCGGGCCGCGGCGTCTTCGCGCTCCTCGTCCGTCTCGGCGGCATAGTAGTCGGTGAGGGCGGTCAGGGACATCTTGGAGTCCACGAGGATGTCGGTCCGGTCCGGGAGATGGAGGACGAAGTCCGGGCGCATGAGCTTGCCGGTCTCCTCGTTGCGGATACGGTTGCCGTTCTTGTCCCGGAGCCAGTACTCGGACTCGTAGTCCAGGCCCTCACGGAAGCCCTGCTCCTTGAGCATGTTCTCCAGGATGGTCTCGCCGAAGTTGCCCTGCACCTTGTTCTTGCCCTTGAGGGCTTTGGCCAGGTCTTCCGCCTGGTTGCCTATGGCCTCGGTCTGCTCTTTCAGGTGCTTGACCGTCTCGGCGAACTGGGTCTTGATGGAGGAGGTCTCTTCGGCGTGCGACTTCTTCTGCGCCTCGAAGGCTTCCGTCATGCCTTTGATGGTCTGGTCCAGACCGCCGGTGATGGTCTTCATGGTCTCCGCGGCCTCCTTCTTGAGCGCCTCCTCGCGGGCCTTCAGTATCTTCTCGTTCTCAAGTTCAAGTGCCGTCCTGGCAGCTTCGATGGCCTTTTCCTGCCCGGCCTTCAGGTCGGCGAGCGCCTTCTCCTGGCTGGCCTTTATTTCCGCCATCGTCTGCTCGTAATGATTCTTCTCGCTTTCGCGGAGAGCTTCGGCGGTACGAACTTCGGCCTCCTTCCTGATGAGGTCGGCATTCCGCTCGGCCACCTGCTCCGACAGCGACCGGACCTCCTCTTCCTTGCGTCCGAGTTCATCGGCCTTGAGTCCAAGCTCGCTCCTGAACGCCGCCCTGGCCCTGTTGGAAGAAAGGATCCAGGCGATTACGATGGCGATGATTATGACTGCCGCGACTATGGCGATGATAATGATGTCATTCATATAAGTTACATAATAAAATGTCAAAACTCCGTCTTGCCGCCGTCTTCCTTCATCTCGTCGTAGCGGGCGCGGTTGAGGCGGAACAGGGAGGCGATGCGGCCGGGACGGCCTTTGCGGGCGCGGGGAGCTCCCGTTTCAACCACGTCGGCCTCCACGCAACTCTCCTTGACCATAGCCTTCGGTATGGCCTCGCATGCACGATATTCACAGGAGGCCAGGAACGGGGTTTCGTTGGGCAGGAAGCCCATATCGAAGTCCGGCGGCTCCGGTGATTCCACCTCCTCCAGGATGCCGGAGGACATTATCTTGCGCTGGAAATTGCGGCGGTCGAACTTGACTCCCAAGATAGCCTCGTACAGGCGCTGGAGGTCGGGGATGGTGAAGGTGTCGTCCAGCAGGTCGAAGCCGATGGGTTCGAAGTGGATGTCGCGGCGGAGGCGCTCCATCGCAGCTCCGAATATCCTGGAGTGGTCGAAGGCCAGTTCCGGCAGGGAGTCCACGGAGAACCACGCCGCCTCTTCGGCATCGTCGCCGCCGAAGACTGCCGAGGGCTTTACGAGCGCGTAGAATGCAATGGTGATCACCCGCTCGCGCGGATCGCGGTCCGGGTCGGAGAAGACCCCGAGCTCGCCGATGGCGGTCGCTTCCAAGCCGGTTTCCTCCCGCAGTTCGCGCAGCGCCCCTTCCGTGGCAGTTTCATTGTTCCTGAGGAAGCCGCCGGGGAATGCCCAGCTGCCCTTGAACGGCTCGCCGCCCCTTCGCACCAGCAGGACCTTCAGCTGCCGGTCCTCGTAGGTGAAGATGACGCAGTCCGTGGTCACGGCCATATGTTCATAGCGGTACTGATACGGGAATTCCGCACCGGGAACGTATTTGAAATTCTTTCCCATCGCAGTGCAAATATAGACGATTTCGGCCTTTTCGCAAATTTTCGTGTCATTTTGACGCGAAATATTTTGCAGATTCAAATTATTGTTCTACATTTGCGTCAGAATGACACAAATTAACAATCAAAACAAGATGCACTATGGAAAA
>CADAFW010000167.1 GCA_902787295.1 uncultured Bacteroidia bacterium | reverse complement strand
TCCCGGAGCCATTCCGAGATCGCCGGCGTGAGCCTGTCCTTGTAGGTGCGGTAAACCGTTTCGTTATAGTCGTTCAGCCACCCGATCTCTTCTTCCGTAAGCAGCTCCGGAAGGAGCACGGAGGTGTCGAAGTGGCACAGGGTCAGCGGCTCGAAGCGGAGCCAGTGCCCGAAATCGTTCTGCCCTGCATCCACCACCTGCAGCACGTTCTCGTGACGTATGCCGTGCCTGCCCTCGCGGTAGATTCCCGGCTCGTCGGTGATGATCATTCCGGGCATGAGCGGCACGTCGTTGAGGTTCTGGCGCAGGTCGTGCGGCCCTTCGTGGACGCCCAGGAACCAGCCCACGCCGTGCCCGGTGCCGTGTCCGAAATTGCGCTTCGCCTTCCAGAGCGGCTCCCTCGCAAGCACGTCCAGCCTGCATCCGGGTGTGCCCTTGGGCCATACCGCCATCGCCAGGTCTATGTGGCATTTCAGCACCAGGGTGTAGTCCTCGCGCTCGAGCTGCGTGACCGAGCCGAGGGGTACGGTGCGGGTTATGTCGGTGGTGCCGAATTCGTACTGCCCGCCGGAATCGCACAGATACAGGCCCTCGCCGTAGAGCACGGGTGCATCCTCGTCGGGGGTGACGTAGTGCGGCAGCGCGGCGCTCTCGCGGTATGCCGAGATGGTCTGGAAACTCTCCCCGACAAATCCGTCCACGTCCGCGCGCAACTGGCTGAGTTTCACCGCCGCGTCCCATTCGGTGATGCAGCGCTGCGCCTCCACGGACTTCTCCAGCCAGTAGAGGAATTTCTCCATCACGAGGCCGTCGCGCAGGTGCGCCTTCGCCATTCCCTCCAGCTCCTTCGCGTTCTTCACGGCCTTTCGGAGAGGGACGGGGCTGGCCACCGTCACCACTTCTGCGGTGATGGCGTTGAACATATGGTAGTTGAGGGTGGAGGGGTCTACGCAGAGCGGCGCGTCGAAGCCGCTGAGCGCGATTTCCAGGTCTGCATAAGGACACAGCTCCACGCCCTCGTCCTCGAGCCGGGCGAAGGTGCGCGCCGTCTCCGGATCGTCCGTCAGCCCCTTGGTCACGAACCAGCGCACGCGGTCTTCCGTTACGAGCAGGTAGCTGATTACCAACGGATTGTATTCTATGTCGGAAGCCCGCACGTTGAGCAGCCAGGCTATCTCGTCCAGGGCGCTCAGGAGCATCCCGGCGGCTCCCTGGCGGCTGATGAATGCGCGCAGCCAGGCTATCTTGTGCTGCCTGCTTTCGCCGGGATCCACCTGGAATATCGGGGTGCAGGGGATCTCCGGACGGTCCCGCCACAGCACGTCCAGCAGGTCGGGGATGCTGGCTATCAGGCAGTCCGTGCCGTTGTCGTCGGTCTTGTCCAGGATTTCCCGGACGAATTCCGTACCCACGCACAGTCCGTCCACGGCCACCACGATGTTCCTCTGGCCCTCGAACTTCTGCGCCAGCCAGTCCGGGATGAGCACCTGCTCGGGCACCCTCGTCTTATGAAGTTCGATCCCGCTGCCGCGGAGCTGCATTTCCGCCTGGATGAAGTAGCGCGTGTCCGTCCACAGGCCGGCGTGGTCCAGGGTGATCACGATGTCGCCCGCCTCGCCGGTGAAGCCGGAGATCCACCGGACCTGCTTCCAGCGCTCCGCCGGATACTCGCTGCAATGCGGGTCGGACCCGGTTATGACCATTGCGTCCCAGTTGCGTTCGCGCATCATTCCGCGTATCCGCTCCACTCTGTCTGCATAGATATTTTCCATATTCACAAATATATAATAATCGTCGCGTTTTTAGTATTTTTGCATCGTGAAAATCGGGAATCTGGACCTTGGGGAACGCCCCGTGCTGCTCGCTCCGATGGAGGACGTGACGGACGTGTCGTTCAGGGTGCTCTGCCGCGAGCAGGGCGCCGACATGGTCTATACCGAATTCGTCCCCTCCGACGGACTCATCCGCGATGCCGCCAAGGCCATCGCCAAGATGCACACCCTCGAGGAGGAGGCCCCCGTGGGCATCCAGATCTACGGGCACATCCCCGAGTCCATGGTGGATGCCGCCAGGATGGCGGACAGGGCTGCCGAGATTGCCGGAGGACACGGCGCGGACATCATAGACATCAACTTCGGCTGCCCCGTGAGCAAGATCGCGGGCAGGGGCGCCGGTTCCGGGATGATGCGCGAGCCGGACAAGATGGTGGCCATCACCAAGGCCGTCGTGGAAGCCGTGGGCAAGCCCGTCACCGTGAAGACCCGCCTCGGCTGGGACGAGAACTCCAAGATCATAGTGGAGCTCGCCGAGCGCCTGCAGGACGTGGGCATCAGCGCGCTTACCATACACGGCCGCACCCGCAGCCAGATGTATCGCGGCTCCGCCGACTGGACCCTCATAGGCGAGGTGAAGAACAATCCCAGGATGCACATTCCCATCATCGGTAACGGCGACATCACCGACGGGCCGAAGGCTAAAGAGGCCTTCGAGCGCTACGGGGTGGATGCCGTAATGGTGGGCCGCGCGTCCTTCGGCCACCCGTGGATCTTCCGCGAGATCAAGCACTACCTGGAGCACGGGGAGGAAATGGCCCCGCTGTCCGTGCAGGAGAGGGTGGACCTCGCCAGGCGGCATTTCGCCCTGTCGCTCAAATACAAGGGCGAGCCCCGCGGCGTCTATGAGATGCGCCGCCACCTGAGCTGCTATTTCAAGGGCCTGCCGGATTTCAGGCAGACCAGGATGCATCTGGTGACCACCACCGACCCCGACGAGATCTACAGGACCCTGGACCTGATAGCGGAGAAGTGGGCCGGCGCGGAGCTTCCCGGAGCGTCCAATGTTTACGAAGTGTAATACCCTATATAAGAAGATGTTAGACAGGATAATCCTTTTCCCGTACACCATCGCGCTTGCCATACGCAACGCCGTATATCGCAAGGGCTCGAAGAAGGTCCGCAAGGCCGAAGTGCCCACCATCTGCGTGGGCAACATAACCGTGGGCGGAACCGGGAAGACTCCGCATACCGAACTGATACTGAAGACTTTGCTTGAGAGCGAGACCTGGGGCGGCCGCAACGTGGCGATGCTCTCCCGGGGCTACAAGCGCGCCAGCAAGGGCTTCCAGCAGGTGATGATGTTCGACTCCGCCAGGATGTGCGGCGACGAGCCCCTGCAGATACGCAAGAAGTTTCCCATCGTGACCGTGGCGGTGGATGCCGACCGCATCGAAGGCTGCGACTTCCTGGTCCATCCGGAGAAGGTGCAGACCGAAAAGGGCGGAGCCCGCTGCGTGCACAAGGAATTCCCCGC
>CADAFW010000166.1 GCA_902787295.1 uncultured Bacteroidia bacterium | reverse complement strand
GCTCCGCCAACGGCTGGAAGAAGTGGATCGGTATGAAGCAGTCCTTCGCCGCCCTGGACATCATCGGACGCGAGGAGGCCAAGGAAGCCGCCCTCCGCGGATGGATCGCGGCTGATGCAGCCCGGACCGAAAAATACGGCAGCGCCATCGACGACATCGCTTACTGCGTGAAAGCGATGGATCCCGGCCTGCAGGCCTTCACCCTCCTGAACGAGACCATAGGCCGCATCGAGCTGCTCGGACTCTCCGATTCCGAGACCGGCGACGGCGCCTACCGCAATTACGACCCGGAAGTGGACAGGAAGGTCGCCAAGGCCCTCGTGAACCACTATCTTTCACCACGCTCGCGAAGAAGAACGCCGCCGGCAAGCTTGCCCGCGCCAACGACCCGGCCACCTCCCTCTACAAGCAGTACCTGGCCAAGTCCCGCGCCCTGCTCAAGGACGCCCGCAAGCATTCGGGAGCACTCGCAGATGCCTCCAAGGCTTATGCGGGGGCCCTTCTCGAATGGCAGGCCGGCCAGCCTTCCTATCCCGACGCGAACCTCACCTGCCGCCTCACCTACGGCACCGTGAAGTCCTATTCCCCCAAGGACGGCGTGCTCTACAGGCACTACACCACCCTCAAGGGCGTGATGGAGAAGGAAGATCCGGGCAACTACGAATTCCGCGTCCCTGCCAGGCTCAAGGAGCTCTACAAGGCCGGCGACTACGGCCAGTATGCCAATGCTGACGGCGAGCTCACCACCTGCTTCCTCACCAACCTGGACATCACCGGCGGCAATTCCGGCAGCCCGGTGCTCGACGCCGACGGCAACCTCATCGGTCTCGCCTTCGACGGCAACTGGGAGTCCATGAGCAGCGACGTGATGTTCGAGCCCAACCTCCAGAGGTGCATCTGCGTGGACATACGCTACGTCCTCTTCATGATGGACAAATTCGGCGGTGCAGGCTACCTGCTCGACGAAATGACCCTGGTCAAGTGATTGTTCCCATATTTTTAATATCTTTGTGAGATAGACTGTAAACTGCAGAAGATATGTACAGAACGCACACCTGCGGCGAACTCCGCATCGCCGACAAAGGTAAGAAAGTGACCCTCGCGGGATGGGTTCAGAAATCCCGCAAACTCGGAGGTATGACTTTCATCGACCTCCGCGACCGCTATGGCATCACCCAGCTCGTGGTGGAGGCCGATGCGGCTCCGGAACTCGTCGCCACCGCATCCGAACTCGGACGTGAATTCGTGATCCAGGTGACCGGCGAAGTCCTCGAACGCGAAAGCAAGAACGCGAAGATGGCCACCGGCGACGTGGAGATCAAGGTGGAGTCCATCAACGTCCTCAACAAGTCCGTCACCCCTCCGTTCACCATCGAGGAGACTTCCGACGGCGGTGAGGACCTCCGCGCGAAATACCGTTACCTCGACCTCCGCCGTCCCCCTCTCCAGCGGGCCCTGGCACTCCGCCACCGCCTCGCCCACGAGGTGCGCAACTACTTGGATTCCAAGGGATTCATGGAGATTGAGACCCCGTACCTCATCAAGAGTACCCCGGAAGGCGCCCGTGACTTCGTGGTCCCTTCCCGAATGAACCCCGGAACCTTCTACGCCCTCCCGCAGAGCCCCCAGACCTTCAAGCAGCTCCTCATGGTGGCCGGCTACGACCGCTATTTCCAGATCGTGCGCTGCTTCCGTGACGAGGACCTCCGCGCCGACCGCCAGCCCGAGTTCACCCAGATTGACTGCGAGATGAGCTTCGTGGAGCAGGAGGACGTGCTCGGAATGTTCGAGGGAATGATGCGCCAGATGTTCAAGAACGCCCTGGGCGTGGACATCCCCGACCCGCTTCCCCGCATGAGCTGGTACGACGCGATGGATTCCTACGGCTCCGACAAGCCTGACGTGCGCTTCGGAATGAAGATACACGACATCACCGATGACGTCAAGGGACACGGATTCGGCGTGTTCGACGGCAGCGAATACATAGGCGCCATCGCCGCCGACGGCTGTGCGGAATACACCCGCAAGCAGATCGACGAGCTCACCGAATGGGTCAAGCGCCCGCAGGTGGGTGCCAAGGGCCTCGTGTACATCAGACTCAATGCCGACGGCAGCGTGAAGTCTTCCATAGACAAGTTCTACACTCCCGAGCAGCTCAGCGCCATCGCCGCCAAGGCGGAGGCCAAGCCGGGCGACCTCGTGCTCGTCCTCTGCGGCCCCAAGCGCAAGACCCAGACCCAGCTCGGCGTGCTCCGCATAGAGATGGGCAATCGCCTCGGCTACCGCGACCCGAAGGTGTTCGCACCGCTCTGGATCGTGGATTTCCCGCTCTTCGAGTGGAGCGAGGAGGACGGCCGCTTCTATGCGATGCACCACCCGTTCACGGCTCCCAAGCCCGAGCACATCGACTGGTACTACTCCGACAAGAAGGAGGACCTCGAGCGCGTATGCGCCAACGCCTATGACTTCGTGCTCAACGGCACCGAGCTCGGCGGCGGTTCCATCCGTATCCACGACGCGCAGATGCAGGAGAGGATGTTCGACATCCTGGGCATCAGCAAGGAGGATGCGGAATACAAGTTCGGCTTCATCATCAACGCCTTCAAGTTCGGCGCGCCGCCTCACGGAGGCCTCGCGTTCGGCTTCGACCGCGTCTGCGCCCTCTTCGGAGGCCAGGAGACCATCCGCGACTACATCGCGTTCCCGAAGAACAACCAGGGCCGCGACGTGATGATCGACTCCCCCAGCGAGATAGACCAGGTGCAGATGGACGAACTCTTCCTCGCAAGCACGTTCAAGAAATAGATGAAATTATACAAGTATTCCGGAGCAGGCAATGACTTCGTGGTCCTGGACGGCCGCGAAGGGATAGCCGACGAATGGCGTCAGCCGGAGCAGATCTCGCGCCTGTGCGACAGGCACACGGGGTTCCGGGCCGCTGACGGCAGGGTCGGAGCCGACGGAATAATGATCCTCAATCCTTCCGCGGAGCTCGATTTCAGCATGGAGTTCTACAATCCCGACGGCACCGGCGGAATGATGTGCGGCAACGGCGGCAGATGCATAGTCGCCTTCGCCGATTTCCTCGGGATACAGCCCGCGGAGACGGGACGCTACGTCTTCGAGGCGGCCGACGGCATCCACAGCGGGAAGGTCCTGAGGCGCCTGGGGGACTACAGCATAGTCCGCCTGAAGATGAGCGACGTCCACGGCATCCGCGAGATGCTGGGCGGCTGGTTCCTGAACACCGGCACGCGCCATTTCGTCAGGTTCGTTCCCGACGTGGAGACCGTGGATGTGGACGGAGAAGGCCGCACGCTGCGCTGGGACCCGGCTTTCGCGCCCGAAGGCACCAACGTGAACTTCGTGAGCGTGGGCGGCGACGGCAAGCTCCACGTACGCACCTTCGAGAAGGGCGTGGAGGCGGAGACCCTCGCCTGCGGAACCGGCATCACGGCGAGCGCCATCGCGGCGTACGTGCACGGCCTCACCCCCGCGGCGTCGGATTCCACGGGCAACGTGACCTACGTGATGCGCTCCAGGATGGACGACCTCAGCGTGGACTTCGTGCCCGCCGGACCGGCAGACAACGTTTACCTTACGGGCCCCGCGGCGCTGATACGATGAGGAAGGAGGAGAACTACGACCTGAGCGGGCAGAACACCTTCGGGATGAAGGTGAAATGCGC
>CADAFW010000165.1 GCA_902787295.1 uncultured Bacteroidia bacterium | reverse complement strand
TCGCCGTACGTCGGCCGTATCGCAGTGGGACGCATCACCCGCGGCGAACTCAAGACCGGCCAGATGATCAGCCTCTGCAAGCGCTACGACGTGATCCAGAAGCAGAAGATCAAGCAGCTGATGGTGTTCGAAGGCCTCGGCAAGAGCAACGTGGACAGCGCCCGCTGCGGCGACATCTGCGCGGTGGTGGGACTCGACGGCTTCGAGATCGGCGACACCGTGGCCGACTTCGAGAATCCGGAGGCCCTCCCGCCCATCGCCATAGACGAGCCCACGATGAGCATGCTCTTCACCATCAACAATTCCCCGTTCTTCGGCAAGGACGGCAAGTTCGTAACCTCCCGCCACCTCAAGGAGCGCCTGGAGAAGGAGCTGGAGAAGAACCTCGCCCTCCGCGTGAAGCCCGGCCTCACGGCAGATTCGTTCGTGGTGTACGGCCGCGGCGTGCTGCATCTCTCGGTGCTCATCGAGACCATGCGCCGCGAAGGCTTCGAGCTCCAGGTAGGCCAGCCGAAAGTGCTCGACAAGACCATAGGCGGCCAGCGCTGCGAGCCCATCGAGGACCTCTCCATCGAGGTTCCCGAGGAATTCGTGGGCGCAGCCATCGAGCTCAGCACCCGCCGCAAGGGAGCGCTCGTGCGCATGGAACCCCGCGGCGACCGCACCCTGCTCGAATTCGAGATTCCCACCCGCGGACTGATGGGACTCAGGTCCAACCTTCTCACCGCAACCCAGGGAGAGGCCGTGGTGGCGCACCGCTACAAGGAATACCAGCCTTACAAGGGCGAGATCGAGCGCCGCAACAACGGTTCCCTCGTCTCCATCGAGACCGGCCAGGCCATCGCCTATTCGATGAACAAGCTCCTGGACCGCGGCCGTTTCTTCGTGGAGCCGGGAGAGGAGATCTACGGCGGCCAGGTGGTCGGCGAGCACACCCGCGAGCGCGACCTGAACATCAATATCTGCAAGACCAAGAAGCTCACGAACGTGCGTGCAGCCGGTTCGGACGAGAAGATCGTCCTCCCTCCGGCCATCAAGTTCTCCCTCGAGGAGGCGCTCGAGTACATCCAGGAAGACGAATTCGTGGAGGTGACCCCGCACTTCATGCGCATACGCAAGATTTTGCTCGATCCGCTTGCCCGTAAAAGAAATAGCGATAACGAGGATTGATAATCCGAAAATAATTTATAACTTTGCAACCCTTTGTAATATCCATAAAAGGATTGAAACCCGGACGGAGCCGTTACGAATGGCACGCCGGGGCCGAGTTCTTTGAGAAGTTCGAGAATTCCGAGGTGCTTGACGCAGACCTCAAGGTGGACGCCGACTTCTGGTTCGACGACTACTCCGCCGGGGTGAAATGCAGCATCGAGGGCACCGTGACCGTCACCTGCGACCGATGCCTCGAGGACCTCATCCTGCCGGTGAGCACGGAATTCGAACTGGAAGACGACGAGCTGGACCTCAGCCAGGACCTTGACCTCAGTCAGGACGTCTATGACTTCACGATCATCTCGCTTCCGCTCCAGAGAACGCATCCAGATGGAGAATGCAACGAGGAAACGACGAAATATTTGAGCAAATAATATTTAAAACAACAAAGATATGGCACATCCGAAACACAAACTTTCAAAGCAGCGCAGGGACAAGCGTCGTACCCACGACTTTGCAGCCGTCCCTACCCTCGCCAGCTGCCCGAACTGCGGTGCTACGGTGATCTACCACTGCGTATGCCCTGAGTGCGGTTACTACAGAGGACGTCAGATCATCGTCAAGAACGCTGAGTAATCCTTACGCCGTTCCGGCAACGGCTGCCGGTCCCTTAGTTCAACGGATAGAACGGAGGTTTCCTAAACCTTAAATAGTGGTTCGATTCCACTAGGGACTACGAAAGAAGCCAGGCTGACTGCCTGGCTTTTTTCGTGTTTCCGGGCAAGGTCTGATTGTCGGCCGGGGACCTTGCCTGGTGAAAGCGGCCTGGGAGCCCCTGTGAAGCCGATTGCCCGGGCAAGATCCAGCCACTTTATTCAGACCTTGCCCAAGATGGACGGCTTTTATAGGCCCAGAATATGGGAAACGACTTCACGAGGGAGTCCGAAAGCTCTGGAGAGTTGTGGCACCGTGGTTTTGACTGTCCGGAACAGGTAGGGAATCAAGCGGGTTTTCCGCTCGGAGGAAAGCTGGTCGACGGCTGAAGAGAACCATCGTCTGCTGGTCTCTTCCGCAATCTTCAGGAACTCGTTGTCAGTAAGCCTGTGGCGTGTGGCCTCAATGAGCTTGTGCCTCATCTCGGCAGGGTTTTGCCCTCCGATTGTTTTGAGGAAATAGGCCTGGTCATGCTCAAAGGCCTGCTCCAGATATTCAAAGTCGCAGACACTTTTGGGAATCAGCCGGCCCTCCACATCGACAAGCCATGGGACATCGGCAAGTTTGTCCCCTGTGTGCATGACAGCCCGCCTCTCAGCTTTCGTCATATCGGCGACCTTCCTCGCGGAAAGACCATTCAGAGCCACACCGGAGAACATCGCCCTATAGCCTGACCAAGGGTATTCACTTATATTGCACCCATTATCCAGGGCATTCCTTGGCACATAAGCCAGAGTGTTGCGGGTATACCAGTCACTGTCCAGGAGCAGAGCCTTGACGTCAACCTTCCTCATGACCCCTATCCTGCCGTACTTCCTGCTAAACCACATGGAATACATCCTTTTGATTTCTTCGCCGAAGCTGTCGGCGTCCTCCTGGCATTCCGCCAGGATTGCGACATGGCTATGGTTCGACACTACTGCATAGATGATGACTATCACGTTTTTCCTCCTGGCGCAGACGCAGATGATCTTGACCATGGCATCATAGTCCTCGTCATCCCGGCAAAGGATTACTTTCTCCTGCCCCTCCATGCTCACATGGTACGGATAGACGTACCTGACGTTGCCGTCAGGCATTTGTCGCAGGACGGTCCGCCTCATATTCAGCTCCGGGTCTTGGAAGGCTTGACCCCGGGAGCGAAAGTCATGATCTTACCCCCTTTCTTCCGGAACTCGGCGCTCGTATCTTGGAAAGCCTTGAACAGCCTGCCTGATTCCGTGTCGAGCCAACGGATCATCTCCTTGCGGTCGGTGCAAAGAGCCAGATCCGCGATGGTCAGCATCCTGATCATGGCCAGTACCGTCTGCTCATTGCCTCCCCAAAGCTTTGTGGCCATGGACATCATGGTCTGAATCAAGATGTTGCTGATTTCATTCGGGTTTTTCGCGAGGTCGACATCTGTTTTGAAGATGATGTCGCCATCTCCATAACGGAGAACTTCAAGAATCTTTTTCATAATCTAAACAGTTAAGGTTTCGGCAAAGATAAGGTTTCCCCGGAAAGAACAACAACATCCCAAGTCTTTTTTTGAATAAACTGATATCACGCT
>CADAFW010000164.1:3504-8504 GCA_902787295.1 uncultured Bacteroidia bacterium | reverse complement strand
GCGGGAAACAAATTTAGGCATTTTATCGAAATTTCGTGCCCGTTCACGGAAAATTATTTTATCTTTGTGTACCATGAACCGAAAAATAACGATCATTGATGTCGCCAAACGCGCCGGCGTGTCCAAGGGCACCGTGGACAGAGTGGTCCACAACCGGGGCGAAGTGTCGAAAAAGAGCGAGGCGAAAGTCCGCAAGGCCATAGAGGAGCTCCACTACGAGCCCAACCTGTACGCCTCCGTCCTGGCGAAGAAGACGGACTACGTGATAGCCTGTCTGCTGCCAGAGTTTTCAGAAGGCGAATACTGGGAGAAAATCTGGCGCGGCTTCGAGGCCGGAGGGGAGCAGGTCTCTGCCCTGAACGTGACCACGCGCCTTACCTCATTCCGCAAGGCCTGCGCCGAACTGCTGGAAGCGGCTCCGTCCGGAGTCGTGATGCCGCCGCTTTTCAAGTCCGACTGCATAGCCTTCACCGAAGAACTGCGCCGCAGGGACATACCTTATGTATATGTGGACAGCAAGCTCGAGGACGACAACTATTTCGCATACTACGGAATGCCGATGTACAAGAGCGGATTCCTCTGCGCCGCGCTGCTCACCGAGCGGCTCCGCGAGGAGGAGGTGGACCAGGTGGCCGTGATCAGGATCAACCGTGACAAGGCACGCCAGTCCGACCCCACCGTCAACCGCCGTTCCGGCTTCATGGACTACCTCGCCGTCAATTTCCCCAAGTGCGAGGTGCACAACGTGTTCATCACCCCTTCCGACCCGAAGGGCACCTACGCTACCCTGGATGCGTTTTTCAAGGAGCACCCGGGCGTGAAGCTGGTGGTGATGATGAGCTCCCGCATCCACCTCATCGGCAGGTATCTCGCCGACCATCCGATAGCGGGCGGGCGCGTCATAGGCTTCGACAACCTTGAGAAGAACATAGCCCTGCTGCAGGAGGGCCTCATCAACATATTAATAACGCAGCGCACCGAGAACCAGTCCCGCTATGCCGTCATCTCGCTCGCCGACCGTCTCCTCATAGGCAGGATGCCGGCCCGCCGGGACAACTACATGCACATGGACATCCTCACCAGGTACAATCAGGAAAACTATTAATCCAATAATATGTCATTCATCAACGAAGATTTCATGCTCACCAGCGATACCGCGAAGAAGCTGTATCACGAGCATGCGGCCAAGATGCCGATAATCGATTACCACTGCCACCTCGTTCCCCAGCAGATCGCCGAGAACATCCAGTTCCGCGACATCACCCAACTCTGGCTGGTGGACGGCCACTACGGCGACCACTACAAATGGCGCGCGATGCGTGGCAACGGCGTGCCGGAAGAATACATCACCGGCGGCACCCACACCTCCTGGGAGACCTTCCAGAAGTGGGCCGAGACCGTGCCTTACACGATGCGCAACCCGCTCTACCACTGGACCCACCTGGAGCTCAGCCGCGTGTTCGGCATAGACAAGCTCCTGAGCCCCGCCACCGCCCGTGAGATATTCGGCCGAGAATCCCTTCGGCACCAAGGTCATCCCCGCCTGGCGCCCGGACAAGGCGATGGCCATAGAGAACCCCGAGGCCTACAACGAATACCTGAAGAAGCTCGGCGAGGCCGCTGGCATGGAGATCGACTCCTACGCCGACCTCTGCGAAGCTCTCCAGAAGCGTCACGACTTCTTCGCCTCCCAGGGCTGCAAGCTCTCCGACCACGGCCTCGAGACCTTCTATTCCGCTGACTACAAGGACATCGAGATCGAGTTCATATTCAAGAAGGTGCTCCGCGGCAAGCAGGTGAGCGCGGAGGAACTGGAGAAGTTCCGCAGCGCATTCCTCCACGACCAGGCCGTGATGGACGCAGAAGCCGGCTGGGCACAGCAGTTCCACGTGGGCGCCATCCGCAACAACAACACCAAGATGTTCAACTCCATCGGCGTGGACACCGGATTCGATGCCATCCACGACGGCAACATGGCCGCCGCGGGACACCGCTTCTTCGACCGCCTCACCCTGGAGGGCAAGCTCGCCAAGACCATTCTCTATTGCCTCAATCCCAAGGACAACGAGGTCCTGATGACCATGGCCTATACCTTCAACGACGGTACCTTCCCCGGAAAGATGCAGTTCGGCTCCGGCTGGTGGTTCCTGGATCAGGAGGACGGAATGCGCAGGCAGATGACCGCGCTGAGCAACCTCGGCCTCTTCAGCAGGTTCGTGGGAATGCTCACCGACTCCCGCAGCTTCATCAGCTATCCCCGTCACGAGTACTTCCGCCGCATCATGTGCGACGTGGTGGGTCACGACGTGGAGAGCGGCAGGCTGCCCGCATCCGAGATGGACTTCATCGGCCAGATGGTGGAGGACATCTGCTACAATAATGCGGACCGTTATTTTGGTTTTTAAAAAACTTGACTATATTTGTTCCCGTTATGCGTAATTCATTCTTCGGCTTTTACTCCTATTACTACTTTCAGGGACGTAAGTAGGCCGGACTTCATGCGCATATAGGAATAGGATTATATGAGGCTGTCCGGCAGGGCAGCCTCTGTTTTTGGATACCGAAAGGATTGGTTAGCAGTCATGCCTAAGATCAAGAAAGTTGCGATCCAGGGATACTCCGGATGCTTCCACGAGGAAGCCGCCAGGCAGTTCTATGCCGGCAGGAGGATAGGGATAGTGGAGTGCGAGACCTTCGAGGGGGAATACCTGGAACTCGAGGCCGGCCGCGCCGACGCCGTGGTCATGGCCATAGAGAACACGATCTCCGGCGGACTCCTGCCGAATTTCGAACTCCTCCGCCAGTACGGCAGGAAGGTCAAGGGAGAGGTCTATCTCCGCATCGTGCAGAACCTGATGGCCCTGCCGGGACAGACGATAGACGACATCCGTGAGGTCAGGAGCCACTACATGGCCTTCAACCAGACCCGCAAGTTCTTCAAGAAGCACCCCGGCATCACCCTGGTGGAATCGGAGGACACCGCCCTCAGCGCCGCGCAGGTGGCCAGGGAACATCTGATGGGAGTGGGTGCGGTGGCATCTGCCCTCGCGGCGGAAAAGTTCGGCCTGGAGATACTCCAGCCCGGAATAGAGACCTACAAGCAGAACCACACCAGGTTCCTGGTGATGGACGACGGCATAAGCATTCCGGAGGAGGAGATCGACAAGGCGAGCCTCTGCTTCACCCTCCCTCACAAGCCGGGCGCCCTGGCGCACATCCTCACGGTGCTCTCTTTCTACGACATGAACCTCACCAGGATCCAGTCCCTCCCCATCCCGGGACGCGAGTGGCAGTATTTCTTCTATGCCGACATCAAATTCGGCTCCTACGAGCGCTATCAGCAGGCCATCGCGGCCGTGCTTCCGCTCATGGAGGACCTTCAGATACTCGGTGAATACAAGGCAGCGCTATGATAATCGAACCCGCAGCAAGGACCCTCAGCGTCCAGGAATACTATTTCTCCAAGAAGAACAAGGAGATCGCGCGGCTCAACGCCGGGCGCGGGACTCCCGTAATCAACCTCGGCATCGGCGCCCCCGACGGACGGCCTCCGCAGGCTGCCATAGACACCCTCTGCGAAAGCGCGCAGAAGAGCGGGGTGCACGCCTACCAGAGTTACGTGGGCATCCCCGAACTGCGGGAAGCGTTCGCAGGATGGTACGCCCGCTACTATGGCGTCACCCTCGACCCGAAAACGGAAATCCAGCCCCTGGTGGGCTCCAAGGAGGGTATCCTCATACTCAGCCTCGCTTTCCTGGACAAGGGCGACAAGGTGCTGGTCCCGGATCCGGGATACCCCACCTACACTTCCGCCACCCGTCTGGTGGAGGCGGAGATGGTTCCCTACGACCTGCGGGAGGACAACGGCTGGCAGCCCGACTTCGAAGCCCTTGAAAAGATGGACCTCAGCGGGGTGAAGATGATGTGGACCAACTATCCCAACATGCCCACCGGCGCCCCCGCCACCCGGGGACTCTACGAAAAGCTGGTGGATTTCGGGCGCAGGCACGGCATAATGATCTGCAACGACAATCCCTACAGCTTCATCCTGAACGACGAGCCGCTGTCCATCCTTTCCGTGCCCGGCGCCAGGGACTGCTGCGTGGAATTGAACTCCCTCAGCAAGGCGCACAACATGTCCGGCTGGCGAATCGGAATGATCGCCGGCGCACAGGACGTGATTGCGGAGTTCCTGAAGGTGAAGAGCCAGATGGATTCGGGTATGTTCCGTCCGCTCCAGCTCGCGGCCGTCGAGGCGCTGAAGCAGGGCCCGGAATGGTTTACGGCACTGAACGACGAATACCGCAGGCGCCGCGTGGCAGCGGCCCGCATCTTCGACCTGCTCGGCGCGAAGTACGACTCCGGCAGCCAGGGGCTCTTCCTCTGGGGCAAGGTCGGTTCCGGTGCGGCGGCGCTCTCGGACAAACTGCTCTACGAGGCCGGCGTGTTCATCACTCCGGGCTTCATCTTCGGCCACAACGGCGAGGAATACATCCGCATCTCCCTCTGCTCCAAGGTGGAGGTGCTGGAGAAGGCTTATGAATTGATAAAGAACGTGTTATGAAAATAGCTATAGTAGGACTCGGCCTCATCGGAGGCTCGATGGCCATAGACCTCAGGCGCCGGCATTTCGCCGATGAGATAGTGGGCGTGGAGAACGAAGGCGTCAATGCGGAGGCGGCGCTCAAGATGGGCCTTGCCGACCGGCTCGCCGAATTCGGAGACGCCGTGCGGGAATGCGACATCACCGTACTCGCGGTGCCCGTGGGAACGGCGGTGAAGATGCTCCCGCAGGTGCTCGACATCTATGAGGAGGAGGGCAGGGAATGCCGCAGGATAGTGATAGACGTCTGTTCCGTGAAGGAGCAGATGGTGCGTTGCGTGCATTATCATCCCATGCGCTCCCGCTACGTGTCCACCCACCCTATGGCCGGTACCGAGTACAGCGGCCCGTGGGCGGCGATGCCGGGCCTCTTCGACGGCCGCGCGTGCATCATAGC
>CADAFW010000164.1:0-3496 GCA_902787295.1 uncultured Bacteroidia bacterium | reverse complement strand
CACGACGTCCACACCGCCTATGTGTCCCACATCTCCCACGTCACCTCCTTCGCGCTGGCGCTCACCGTGCTGGACAAGGAGAAGGACGAGCGGCACATCTTCGACCTCGCCTCCGGCGGTTTCTCCTCCACCGTGCGCCTCGCGAAGAGCAACGCGGACATGTGGGTGCCCATCCTCGCCCAGAACAGGGACAACGTGCTGCAGGTGATAGACACCTACATAGAGAAGATGAAATCCTTCCGCGACGCCATAGACGACATGGATGAGGGCCGGATACGCGGGCTCATAGAGGATGCCAACAAGATCAAGAGAATAATAAGATAGTCAGATGGAAAAGAGATTCGACATACTTCCGCTCGAGGAGTGGGGAATGTTCACGCTCCCGCGGCCTTTCGTGATCGCAGGTCCGTGCAGCGCCGAGAGCGAGGAACAGCTTATGGACACCGCCCGCCAGTTGCGCGCGCAGGGCATCAACGTCCTCCGTGCAGGCATCTGGAAGCCGCGCACGCACCCCGGCTGCTTCGAGGGAGCCGGCCCCGAAGGCCTCAAATGGCTCAAGAAGGCGAAGAACGAGCTCGGGCTGAAGGTATGTACCGAGGTGGCCAACGAGAAGCACGTGTTCGAGTGCCTGAAGATGGGCATAGACATGGTCTGGATAGGCGCCCGCACCACCGCCAACCCCTTTCTGGTGCAGGAGATCGCGGAAGCGCTCAAGGATACCGACATCGCCGTGCTCGTGAAGAATCCGGTCAATCCCGACATCGACCTCTGGATAGGCGCGCTGGAACGCTTGAGTGCGCAGGGCATCAGGAAACTCGGCGTCATCCACCGCGGATTCACCTCGCTCGAGGAGAAGAAATACCGCAATTCCCCGCAGTGGCAGCTCGCCATCGAGCTCAGGAGCCGCTATCCCGAGCTGCCGTTCTTCTGCGACCCGAGCCACATGGCAGGATGCAGGGAATACATCCCCGAACTGTCCCAGAAGGCGCTCAACCTCGGTTTCGACGGCCTGATGGTCGAGTCCCACCGCGACCCTTCCTGCGCCCTGAGCGACGCGAAGCAGCAGTTCACGCCGGACGACCTGATGGACATGATCCGCAGCCTGACCGTCCGCGAACGTGATACGGACGACAGCGAATACAAGGAGAACATCACCGAACTCCGCGCCCGCATCGACTCCTGCGACGACGCGCTCCTGCGCATCCTCGGCTCCCGAATGCAGGTGAGCCGCAAGATAGGCCGATACAAGAAGGAGAACAACATCGCCATCATCCAGGCGGCCCGCTGGGACAGCCTGCTCGAGCAGGTCTATAAGACCGCAGACATCTACGACCTTGACCACGAATTCATAGCCAAGGTATTCAACGCCATCCACGAGGCTTCCGTCCAGGAACAGAACAAGATTTTGTCTGAATAATGAAAAGATTCACCGTAATATCCGCATTCATCCTCTCGCTCCTCGCAGCGGGCTTCGCGGGTGCGCAGGGGCTTGTGTCCCAGCCGCTCAAGTGGGCCGTGGAGGCCGTGGAGACGGAGGCCGGCGTGTACGAAATCACCGCTACCGGCACTTTCAGCGACTCCGGCTGGCACATCTACGACCTCAAGGAATACCCGTCCGGACCCAACGGCACCGTGTTCACCGTCACCGGGCCCGACATCGAGCCGGTAGGGGAGCCTGTTGTCGCTTCCACCGTCGACGTCGCCTACGACGATATCTTCGGCATGGAGATTGGCACCTGCCCCGGTCCCGTGGTCATCAAGCAGAAGGTCCGTACGCTGAAGAAAGGCAAGTGCGAGGCCGCCGTGGGCATTGAGTGGCAGTGCTGCAACAACGGCAACTGCATAGCCCCGGAGGACTGGTCCGCCACCCTCACGCTCAAGGGCAGGAAGAGCGCGCCCGCCGCTGCGGGCAATCCGGCCGCCGGCTCGCTCTGGAGCCATATCCTGGAGGCCATCGCCTGGGGATTCGCCGCGCTGCTGACCCCGTGCGTGTTCCCCATGATCCCGATGACGGTCAGCTTCTTCCTCAAGCAGAATTCCAAGGACGAGGAGAAGAAGAAAAAGGGCCGCGGAAAGATGTTGGCACTGTTTTTCGGCCTCAGCATCATACTGCTCTACACCCTGCCGATAGCCGTGCTGATCCTCATCAGCCTGATCACCGGCGGAGAGGCCGTGACGGCGGACATATTCAATTTCCTGGCGACCCACTGGATCCCCAACATCCTGTTCTTCATCATCTTCATGCTGTTCGCGGCGTCTTTCTTCGGCGCGTTCGAGATAGTGATGCCGAGCAAGCTCGTGAACAAGTCCGACGCCAAGAGCGAATCCGGCGGCCTTATGGGCGCGTTCTTCGTGGCCCTGACGCTGGTGCTGGTGTCCTTCTCCTGCACGGGTCCCATCGTGGGCTCCGTGCTCATCAAGTCCACCCAGGGGCAGTTCTGGGACCCTATCGTGACGATGCTCGCATTCTCGCTGGCGTTCGCGCTGCCCTTCACCGTCCTGGCGTTCGCACCCTCGCTGCTGGACAAGCTGCCCAAGAGCGGCGGCTGGCTCAACAGCGTGAAAGTCGTGCTCGGATTCATCGAGGTCGCGCTGGGCTTCAAGTTCCTCAGCGTCGCCGACCAGACCTATCACTGGGGCCTGCTGGACAGGGAAGTATATTTCTACCTGCTCGGCAAGCTGCGCTTCAAGTATGACAGCCCGGTGGAGCATATCGGCGTGCTGCGCCTGTCGCTTGCCATCGCCGTGTTCTCCTTCGTGGTCTATATGGTCCCCGGAATGTGGGGCGCCCCGCTGAAGGCCCTCTCGGGATATCTGCCGCCCATCACCACGCAGGATTTCGTGCTTGGCCGTTACCAGCCGGCGGCAGGAGCTGATGATACCGGCGGGACGGCACCTGCGGAGCTTGTCCTCGACGGCAGGAAATACGCTGATTTCCTGGAACTTCCGTACGGCATCCCGGCATTCTTCGACTATGACGAGGCCCGTGCCTATGCGATGGAAGTGGGAAAGCCGCTGTTCATAGATTTCACCGGCCACGGCTGCGTGAACTGCCGGGAGATGGAAGCGCGCGTGTGGTCCGACCCGCGGGCGCTCGCGATGATGCGCAGCGACTACGTTGTCTGCGCGCTCTACGCAGATGACAAGAAGGTCGTGGACCCGTCCGACTGGGTTACGACTCCCGAAGGCAAGGTGCTCAAGAGCCTTGGCAAGATCAATTCCTACTTCGCCCTCACGCGCTTCAACGTCAACGCCCAGCCCTACTACGCCATCCTCGACCCCGTCACGGAAGAGCATAAGGTCCCCTCGCGCGGCTACGACCTGGACGTAGAGGCGTTCGTGAATTTCCTCAGGGAAGGGTTGAAGTAGTTATTCTCCCTTGAACCCCTTCACCAGTTCGAACCACTGTTCGGCGGTCTTGATGTCACCCTTGCTCCAGCAGGAGGCGAACCAGTAGGTGACGGTCTCGCCGGAGCGGATGGTCTTGTTGCAGACG
>CADAFW010000163.1 GCA_902787295.1 uncultured Bacteroidia bacterium | reverse complement strand
ATACACCGCCGGCAGCAGAAGAATCCACCATGACCGAAACTCTGGACAAGACCGACATACAGATGCTCCGCGTGCTCCAGGAGAACGCCCGCATCACCGTAAAGGACCTGGCATTCAAGGTCCACCTGTCACCCACCCCCGTTTTCGAGCGCCTGCGCCGGCTGGAGAAGGAAGGCATCATACGACGCTACACCACGATCGTGGATGCCGCCAAACTGGGCCGCGGCTTTCTGGTGTTCTGCAGCGTGAGGCTGCGCAGGATGGGAAAGGATATCGCCAACGACTTCACTGCCAGGATCAAGGGCATACCTGAGGTGGCCGAGTGCTACAACATCTCCGGCGACTTCGACTACCTGCTCAAGATCTACGCCCCGGACATGCAGTACTACAACGACTTCCTGATCAACACCCTGGGCACGATAGAGAGCCTGGGCTCCGTCAAGAGCTCGTTCGTGATGAATGAGATAAAGTGCAGCTACGGGCTGCCGCTCTGAAAACCGGCCGGGCGCAAAACCTGCAGCCGGGAGGGCCGGCCAGGCGCTACTCCAGCGGCACCCAGACCTTCATCCGGCCCGCCTCGCGGTTGTCCCAGGCGTAGTAGGGGATGAATTTGAGCCTGCCCCCTGCGCTCTCCGCGGTGATGGCGACCACGCCGCGCAAAAGCTCCGGGTCGAACGCCGCATCGAACTGCGCATCCTCCGTAAGCCTCAGTGAATCAAAGCCTTCAGGATTGTCCACCTCCTCGATGCAATAGACCAGCGGGCCGCGCTGTACGGCGCGTTTGCCCAGGTCTTCCTTGACCAGCGGGCCGGCATCCACCAGGCGCACCGGCATCTCGAAATCGAGCGATACCGTGTCCCCGTCCTTCCACTTGCGGGAGATGACGGCATAGCCCTTGTCCACCGGCGCTTCCACCGCCTCGCCGTTGACCGCGAGCGTATATGACGTGCACCAGCCGGGGATACGGAGGCGCAGCCCGGTATTCAGCGGACGGGATGTGCCGACGGTCAGCTTCACGCCCCCGCTCCACGGATATCCCGTCTCCTGCGTGAGGGTGACGGTCCTCCGGCCGAGCTTGACTTCGGCGGTATTGCCCATATAGAGATTGACCCACACGGCGTCGTCCGACACCCCGTAGATATAGTTGCCTATGGACGGGAGGAAGCGGCAGATCTGGCTCGGGCAGCACGCGCAGCCGTACCAGGCCTTGCGGTGATGGCCTCCTTCCGACTCTAGCGGATTGACATAGAAGAAGCGGTCGCCTTCCAGCGAGATGCCGGCCAGCGCCCCGTTGTAGAGCGAGCGCTCGAGCACGTCCACGTACTTGCCGTCGCCGGTGAACTGGTTCATCCTCCAGTTCCACAGCACCATCCCGACGGAAGCGCAGGTCTCGCAGTAGGCGGTCAGGTTCGGGAGGTCGTAGTCCTCGGTGAAGCCCTCGTTGCTGCGCGACTGGCCTATGCCGCCGGTGACGTACATGTTGCGCAGCACCACGTCGTCCCAGAGCCGGTGCAGGGCGTCGATATATTCCCGGTCGCCGGTGTATGCGGCCACGTCCGCCATTCCGCAGAACAGGTACATCGCGCGCACGGCGTGCCCTCCGATATCGGACATCTCGCGCACGGGAACCTCGTCCTGATAGTAGCGGGGGACCCATTTCATATACCTGTCCCCGTTGTCGCCGTAGCCGTGGCCGCGCTCGTCAAGCAGCCACTGCGCGAAATCCAGGTACTTCCGCTCGCCGGTGGTGACGAACAGCTTCACGAGGGCCAGTTCTATCTCCTCGTGCCCCGGCACCCAGTCGCGCTTCCCGGGGCCGAAGATGCCCATCATATGGTCCACCATACGGATGCACACGTCCAGGAGCTTGCGCTTGCCGGTGACGTTGTAATATGCCACGGCGGCTTCTATCATATGGCCGGTGCAATACATCTCGTGGTGGTCCATCACGGTCCAGCGCTTGTCCAGGCCCGTCAGGGTATAATAGGTATTGATGTAGCCGTCCTCCAGCTGGGCGGCGGCGAACTTGTCTATCCACTCGTCGCACTTGGCTTCCAGGGCAGGGTCGGGGCTGATCTGGAGCGAGTAGGCCATGCCCTCCAGCGCCTTGTAGACGTCGGAATCGTCGAAGAAGATGCCGGAATGCTTCCCCTCCCTCTTCGCCGCATTCTCGAAATTGCGGATGCGGCCGGTCTGGTTCTCTATCTGGTCGATGCAGACGCCCAGCGTGACGTCCTTGTGGCTCCGGAGCCGGGGCGACCAGAAGCCGTCCTCTATGCTGACTTCGGAGAAGTTCACCGGATTGATCAGTTTCCGGGGAGCAGCCTTTTCCCCGCTGCAGGAAGTGAATGACAAGGCAAGCGTCAGGGCAAGCGGGACGCATCGCAGGGCACTTTTCATGGCAGTGTCGGTTATGGGTTATTTCTCCGGTTTCGCGCTGATCTGGGCCTGGGAGATATTGATGATGAAGTCGCCCATCTTCTCCAGGGCGTTCACCACGTCCATATAGAAGGCGCCGGTCTCATAGGGATAGTTGGACTTCTCTATGTTGGCCAGATGCTCCTCGCGCAGGGTGTCGCGGCAGGCGTTGACGCGCTCCTCCGCCTCTTCGGCGTTCGTGATGCCTTCGAGTTTCACCAGCGGGGTCTCGAGGTTGTCGTGCATCGCCTGGTATGCGCCGTCCACGGTGTCGCACATATGGCCGAGCTTGCGGACCATGTCGTCCGTGAGCTTCTGGCTGTGCGCCCACGCACGGGCGAGGATCTTGCCTATGCTCTCGCCGCTGTCTCCGAGCGATTCCATCTCGCCTATGATGCGGTAGAAGCTGCGGATGCGCACGGTACCGTCGTGGGACATCTCGTTGCGGGTGGCCTCGTTCAGGTACGATGCGATCTCGTGCTCCATGTGGTCGGTGATCTCTTCGTACTTGATCAGCTTTTCGTTGGCCTTCTCGAATTCCTCCTGCGTGCCGGCGCCTATGGCCTCACGTATGTAATTGAGGTCCCTGCGGCAGAGGTCGCCATAGCGCACGAGTTCCATCTTCACGGAGCTCAGGGCCATGTCGGCGGTTCCCATCGTACCGGCGGAAATGTATTTCAGGCGGAAGACTTCGCCGTCGCCCTTGTCGGGCACCATCCACTTGACGATCTTGACGATGACGGGGATGAACCAGACGAGGATGCAGGTGTTGATGACGTTGAAAAGGGTGTGCAGGGTTGCCACGCTGTAAGGCAGCGATGCCACGAGCGCTTCCCTGGTGGCGACGTCGGCGGTGGCGAAATCGGTGGCCACGGGGTTGGGGAAGCCGAAGAGCTCCACTATGCTGCCCAGCAGCCTCACGGGCGGTCCGCTTTGCGGACACGTTCGCGACGGAAGCGGCGATGTTGGAGGTGATGGTGGTTCCGATGTTCTCGCCGAGCACCATCGCGGCGGCCATCTGGAAGGGGATGTAGCCGTTGGCGACGAGCACCATGGTGATGGCCATCGTGGCCGCGGAGCTCTGGAGCATCAGGGTCATGCAGGCGCCCGCCACCATGAACAGGAGTATGCTCAGCGCGCCCCAGCCGGTGAGGGTGCCGAGGAAATTGCGGACGGGCTCATTGTCGAGCAGCACCGTGGACGTTTCGCGCAGGGTGGAGAGGCCGAGGAAGAGCAGGGCGAAACCCATCAGGAACTCTCCCATGTTGTTGTACCTCTTCTTCTTGGTGCTCAGCAGGATGAATGCGAAGAACATGAGCGGCACCGCGATGGCTCCGAGGCTGAACGACGAGCCGCCGAACGACAGGGCGAAGATCCACGCGGTGACCGTAGTGCCTATGTTGGCGCCCATGATCACGGCCACGGCCGTGGCGAGCGACAGGAGGCCGGCATTCACGAAGCTCACGAGCATCAGCGTGGTGGCGGTGGAAGACTGCACCAGCGCGGTGATGGTGATACCGGTGAGGATGCACTTGAAGGTGTTGGAGGTCATCTTGCCCATGAAGGTGCGCAACCTGTCACCGGCCATCTTCTGGAGACCTCCGCTCATCAGGGACATTCCGTAGAGGAACATTCCGAGAGACCCGAGAAGAGTCAATATCCGCAGGAATAGGCTCATATATCGTTTTGTTCAGTTTGATTCGGAAAATCGGCTTAATTTACGCAAAAATTCCGAAAAAACGCGCGACGTGGGGGCCGGATGAGCGCAGATCCGCACAGACCTGACGGTTCGCAGGCCGGGAAACGAGCAGAACAAGGCTTTTTGCTCAGATTTGAAAGGTTGCCGGTTCAAGAACGAGCAAAACAGGGAATTTTGCTCGGAAATGACTCGTTGGAGGCTCGGAAATGAGCAAATCTCTTTGTTTTGCTCGGGAATAGCACTTTTATGACAGAAATCTGAGCAAAACGATGCTATTTGCTCGCGGCGGAAGGCAAATCACCATTCCGGCAACAAAAACAAAAAAAGCGACCGATAATTACTTATCGATCGCCTAATCCTCGTGGAGGTAAGGAGATTCGAACTCCTGACCCCCTGCTTGCAAGGCAGGTGCTCTACCAACTGAGCTATACCCCCGAATCGTAGGCCCGCGCGGAGTTGAACCGCGGACCTCCACATTATCAGTGTGGCGCTCTAACCAACTGAGCTACGAGCCTATAATAAAGGGAGACAAGTACAAGCACGAATTGAATCATCGTGCCTTGAACATTCAACCGCGAGCATCAGGTGTCAAGGATCTCGCTCCAAAAAGGAGGTGTTCCAGCCACACCTTCCGGTACGGCTACCTTGTTACGACTTAGCCCCAATTACCAGTTTTGCCCTAGGTCGCTCCTTGCGGT
>CADAFW010000162.1:821-4329 GCA_902787295.1 uncultured Bacteroidia bacterium | reverse complement strand
GAGAAACTCCGCGAAGACATCTACAAAATGGTCGCCGAAATCCACGCCGGCCGCTATCCCTTCAACAACTTCCTCTGGTAGAATAATAAAGGGTGACCTTAATTCAGGCCACCCTTTATCATAATATTATGTTCCTTCCTAGTCAGAGAACTTTGCTGAGAGGAACTCCCTGTTCAGACGGGCGATGTGAGCCACGGAAATGCCCTTGGGACACTCGAGCTCGCAGGCGCGGGTGTTGGTACAGTTGCCGAATCCGAGCTCGTCCATCTTCGCAACCATAGCCTTCGCACGGCGCTTAGCCTCGGGCCGGCCCTGAGGAAGCAGGGCGAGCGAACTTACGCGGGCAGCCACGAAGAGCATCGCAGAACCGTTCTTGCAGGTAGCCACGCAGGCGCCGCAACCTACGCAGGCAGCAGCATCCATGCTTTCCTCAGCCTTGTCGTGAGGAATGAGGATATTGTTGGCATCCTGTGCGGAACCGGTGCGTACGGAGATGAATCCGCCGGCCTGGAGAATCTTGTCGAAAGCGCCACGATCAACCACGAGGTCCTTGATCACGGGGAATGCCGCGCTCCTCCAAGGTTCCACGGTGATCGTTGCACCGTTCTTGAAATGACGCATGAAGAGCTGGCAGGTGGTCACGTGATCGTCCGGACCGTGTGCGCGGCCGTCGATGTAGAGTGAACATGCACCGCATATACCCTCACGGCAGTCGTGGTCGAAGGAAACGGGACCGCTGCTCTGGCAGCCGCGCTCGACTGCTACAGGATCTGAACCTTCGCGGATCAACTGCTCGTTCAGGATATCGAGCATCTCGAGGAATGAAGCATCTTCTTCGATACCAGAAATATGATAGGTTTCGAAATGTCCTTTAGCCTTGGCGTTCTTCTGACGCCATATTTTCAAATTGAATTCCATCTCTGATTAGTCTTTATAATTTCTGGTCTTCACTTCAATGAACTGGTAGTCAAGAGGTTCCTTATGGAGTTCAGGCTCGGTACCCTCGCCCTTGTACTCCCAGGCAGCAACGTACATGTAGTTGGCGTCGTCCCTCTTGGCCTCGCCTTCCTCGGTCTGGCTTTCTATACGGAAGTGGCCGCCGCAGGACTCGTTGCGGTTGAGTGCGTCATAAGCCATCAGCATACCGATTTCGAAGAAGTCCTCCAGACGGAGAGCCTTCTCGAGTTCCTGGTTGAACTCGAACTGGGAACCGGGAACATATACGTTCTCGTAGAAGTACTCCTTGAGTTCCTTGATCTCCTTGATAGCCTTCTTGAGGCCCTCGGCGTCGCGTGCCATACCTACGTACTCCCACATGATGTTTCCGAGTTTCTTGTGGATTACATCCACCGGAACGGTACCCTTGATGGCGAAGAGCCTGTCGATGCGGGCCTGTACGGCCTTCTCCGCCTGGGTGAACTCCTTGACGGACACGTCGGTCTTGGGCTCTGCGAACTTATGGGAAAGATAGTCGCCGATGGTGATAGGAAGCACGAAGTAACCGTCAGCAAGACCCTGCATGAGGGCTGATGCACCGAGGCGGTTGCCGCCGTGGTCGGAGAAGTTGGCCTCACCGATAGCGTAGAGACCGGGGATGGTGGTCTGGAGGTCATAATCAACCCAGATACCGCCCATGGTATAGTGGATGGCCGGATAGATCATCATAGGCTCCTCCCAGGGAGAGGAAGCGGTGATCTTCTCATACATCTCGAAGAGGTTGCCGTAACGCTCTGCAACCCTCTGGTGGCCGAGGCGCTTGATGGCGTCGGAGAAGTCCAGGAACACGGCCTTGCCGGTCTCGTTCACGCCGAAGCCTGCGTCGCAGCGCTCCTTTGCCGCACGGGAAGCCACGTCGCGGGGAACGAGGTTTCCGAATGCCGGATAACGGCGCTCGAGGTAGTAGTCGCGGTCTTCCTCAGGGATCTGGGAAGCCTTCACCTCGTGGTTGCGGAGTCTCTTCACATCCTCGAGTTTCTTTGGAACCCAGATGCGTCCGTCGTTACGCAGGGACTCGCTCATGAGGGTGAGCTTGCACTGCTGGTCGCCGTGGACGGGGATACAGGTAGGATGGATCTGCGCGAAGCAGGGATTTGCGAAGAAAGCACCCTTCCTGTAGCACTGCATCGCAGCAGAACCGTTGGAGTTCATTGCGTTGGTGGAAAGGAAATAGGTGTTTCCGTAACCGCCGGTGGCAATCACCACAGCGTGCGCGCCGAACCTTTCCAGCTGGCCGGTCACGAGGTTGCGGGCGATGATACCCTTCGCCTCACCGTTGACGACGACGAGGTCGAGCATCTCGTGGCGGGGATAGGACTTGACGCTTCCGTTTGCAATCTCCTTGTTCAGGGATGCATACGCACCGAGAAGGAGCTGCTGGCCGGTTTGGCCGCGGGCGTAGAAGGTACGGCTCACCTGCACGCCGCCGAAGGAGCGGTTGGCAAGATATCCGCCGTACTCGCGTGCGAAAGGAATTCCCTGTGCCACGCACTGGTCGATGATGGCTGCACTTACCTCGGCAAGACGATAGACGTTGGCTTCACGGCTGCGGTAGTCACCGCCCTTGATGGTGTCGTAGAAGAGCCTGTAGACGGAATCGTTGTCGTTCTGGTAGTTCTTGGCGGCATTGATACCTCCCTGTGCGGCGATGGAGTGCGCACGGCGGGGGCTGTCGCTGATGCAGAAAATCTTGACGTTGTATCCCAGTTCTCCGAGGGAAGCGGCTGCGGATGCACCGCCGAGGCCGGTTCCTACCACGATGATCTCAAGCTTGCGCTTGTTGTTAGGACTCACAAGGTGGATTTCAGACTTGCGCTTGCTCCACTTCTGCTCAAGAGGTCCTTCAGGGATCTTGGAAATTAATTTGGTATCTGACATTTATATAAATATTGGTTATCTATTCGAACAACGATCCGTTTTCGGGCTGCTTCATCAGCCCAAGGTGCTTGTAGGAGAGGTCGGTGGCTATCCTTCCCCTCTGGGTGCGGACTATGAATCCTTCCTTGATGAGATAGGGCTCGTAAACCTCCTCGAAGGTTCCCTGGTCCTCACCTATGGCAGTGGCTATCGTATTCGCACCCACCGGTCCGCCCTTGAAGGTGTTGATGATGGTGCGGAGTATCTTGTTGTCTATGGCGTCCAGGCCGCGCGTGTCTATCTTCAGCTTGTCCAGCGCATACCTCGCTATGGAAATGTCTATGTTGCCGTCCCCCATCACCTGGGCGAAATCGCGCACCCTCTTCAGCAGGCCGTTGGAAATGCGGGGGGTGCCGCGGCTGCGGAGGGCTATTTCCAGGGCGGCTTCATCGTCTATGCTGATACCGAGGATGCCGGCGCTGCGCTTCACTATCTTCACCAGCTCGTCCTTGTCATAGTATTCCAGGCCGCAGGTGATGCCGAAGCGCTCGCGGAGGGGGGCGGTGAGAAGGCCGCTCCTGGTGGTGGCTCCCACGAGGGTGAAGGGATTGAGGGAAATGCGGACGGACCTGGCCCCGGGGCCCTTGTCTATCAT
>CADAFW010000162.1:0-799 GCA_902787295.1 uncultured Bacteroidia bacterium | reverse complement strand
CCTGCGAGGTCGCCGGGACGGTCGAGCACGGGACCGGAGGTGATCTTCATGTTCACCCCCATCTCGTTGGCGATGATGTGTGCAAGGGTGGTCTTTCCCAGACCGGGAGGACCATGGAAAAGGGTGTGGTCCAGAGGCTCACCGCGCATACGGGCGGCCTTGATATAGACTCTCAGGTTGGAAACGGTCTCACCCTGTCCGGTGAAATCTCCCAATTCCTGGGGACGGATTATTCCGTCCAAATCCTTATCTTTGCCCTCGATAGCGCTATGTGGGTCGAATTCCGACATTTCAGATCCTTTAGCCGATTCAGATTACAAATATAGTTCTTTTATTTTTATAATTTGATGTTTTTGTTTAAGCGGTTGAAATGTTAATAACTTGCTTACAACGCTGATAATCAGATTATTGGAATCATTGTGAGAAGTTGAAAACCTTGTCGGCAGCCTGTTGGTGGAATTGTTGAAAACCCATCGGTAAAAGTTTTCCACAACGGGACCCTCCTTTTTCAACATTCTTATCAACGGTTTTTCAACAGTTTTCAGTGCTAAATGTTGATAAGTACCAATTCCAGTAACGAACTTCGCAGCAGGATACTTTCCGGAAAGGAGGTTTTCTGCCGCGGGTTGTTTCTGTCCGCCCGCTGGTTCGTGCTGAGCCAGGTGGCTGAGAAGGGTATGCATCTGGTGATACTTCCCAATCAGGAAGCCGCCGAATATTGTTCCACGGACCTTTACAACCTCGTGGAAGGGGATACCGTGTTCTATCTGCCGGCATCCGGAAAGAGCGTGGAGAGGAG
>CADAFW010000161.1 GCA_902787295.1 uncultured Bacteroidia bacterium | reverse complement strand
AGGACAGGATCATCAACCGCTACGGCCTGGACCTCGTGAAGATAAAGGGCGGCTACAAGCTCCTCGACGAGGCCAAGATAGCAAGTCACCAGATCTTCGACCTGGAGAAGGTGCCGGCCGACATGTACGAGCCCTACTACCGTTCCCGCTGCTTCCTCAAGGACGATGACTTCCACCATTGCGAGACCATCGAGGTGGTGTACAAGAAGTATCCTTCCTATGAGCTGAAGCTTGCGATCGACCTTCCCCGGGACAGGGCGGGCAAGCAGCTTCCGTTCATCGTGTGGATCCATGGAGGCGGCTGGCACACAGGCAATTACGGGGCCCACAGCCTCCAGTCGCGCTTCCTTGCCGGCAATGGCATAGCCGGAGTGCGCATCTCCTATTCCCTGCTCACCCAGGGGGCGGTCTTCGCCGACACCTGGCAGGACATCCAGGATGCGCTCAAGTTCGTCTGCGAGCATGCTGAGGAATACAACCTCGACCCGCAGCGTTTCGGTTTCGCCGGCCATTCCGCCGGCGGCCACCTTGCCGCATATGCTGCGATGAGGACCCCCGGCACCAAGCTCCTGATCAGCCTCAACGGCATATACGACCTGGTGAACACCGTTCCCGATTACGTGCCTTCGAGCCGTCACAACGAGTATTTCAACCTGGCCAGCCAGGAGTCCAGGGCCGAGTGTTCCCCCGTGACTTTCGTCCACGAGGGGGCTCCCTACTGCCTGCTGACCTTCACCGGCGGCGATACCCTGGTGGACAAGGCCCAGGTGAAGACCTTCACCCGTGCCCTGCGCGAGAAGGGCGTCAAATACGACCTCATATTCAAGGACTTCTATTCCCACAACGGATTCAACGACACCGACCTCTTCGAACCCATGGTGATGAAGATGCTCGTCACTGCCCAGCGCTACCTGTAAGATGAAGAGAGTACTCTGCATATTGTTCTGCCTGGTCCTCGGACTGAATTGCATCCGCGCTGCGGAGCGCTACGACGTAGTGGTCGTGGGCGCCACACCAGGCGGAATCTGTGCTTCCGTGGCCGCTGCAAGGCAGGGTATGAGCGTCCTGCTCCTGGAGCGCAGCCATCACGTGGGCGGCCTGCCCGCAAACGGCCTCGGCGCTACGGACATCACTACCCGCGGTGCCACGGCGGGCCTTTTCCTGGAATTCGTGCAGCGCAACCGGCAGTATTACCTTGAGAAATACGGTCCCGGCTCGCAGCAGCTCGCGGACTGCAGCGACGGCTACCATTTCGAGCCATCGGTCGCCGAAAAAACCTTCCTGGACATGCTCGGGGAGCAGGGCGGCAGGATCAAGGTCCTGTATGGCAGGCAGTTCGACAGCGACCCCGCCAACGTGGTGACCAAAGGCTTCGACATCGCATCCATACGCGTGCTCGACCGGGAGAGCGGCAGGCTCGAGACTTACGAAGCTGCCGTCTTCATCGATGCCACCTACGAGGGCGACCTGGCCGCTGCGGCCGGCGTTCCCTACCGTCTGGGACGCGAATCCCGCGCCGAGTTGGGCGAACCCTGTTCCGGCCGGATCTACCGCCACTGGGGCGTGCAGTTCAACAAAGGAGAAAAGAGCTGCTACAACGGCTACGAAGGCTACGAGTCCGAAGGCACCACCTATCAGGGCGACAATGCCGTGCAGGCCTACAACTACCGTCTCTGCCTCACCACCGACAAGAGTGCGATGATTCCCATCGCCAAGCCTGCGCGCTACGACAGGGAGGAATACGCGTCCCTGGTGGAGGACGTATGGACCGGACGGAACACCGGGATCGAGACGGCCGGCCTGACCGATGCCGACTACGAGGCCAACCGGGCGGCGCTCAAGGCAGGGGGGCGCAGCATCATCCCCGGCGATCCCTGGGGTATGGCTAAGGTGACCAACATGGTCAAGCTGCCGAACGGGAAGACCGATGCCAACAATCAGCATATGGCATTCATTTCCACCGACCTGCCCGAGGAGAACTGGCCCTGGCCGACGGCTTCCTGGGAATGGCGCGATCGCTTCGCCGAGCGCCTCAAGGACTATACGCTCGGCCTGCTCTGGTTCGTGCAGAACGACAAGGACCTTCCCCGGCAGTTCCGGGAGGAATGCCGGCGCTGGGGACTCTCTTCCACCGAATACACGGACAACGGCGGCTTCCCGCGCCAGGTTTACGTGCGCGAAGGCCGCAGGATGGAAGGTACATATTTCTTCACCGCCCACGACGCCATCGCCGTGAGCGAAGGCCAGCGGCCGCCGATTCACCGCGAAAGCATCAGTTCCAGCCATTATGCGCTTGACTCCCACGCCTGCCACAAGAGGGAGGCGGGCCGGGTGCACCTGGACGGCTTTTTCGGTTACGAAAGCGTCCCCTACACCATTCCTTTCGGGGTGATGGTTCCCAAGGCCGTGGGCAACCTGCTCTTCCCCGTACCCGTTTCCGGCAGCCACGTGGGCTTCTCTACCATGAGGATGGAACCTTGCTGGATGGCCCTCGGGCAGGCGGCGGGAACGGCAGCCGCGCAGGCGGTCAGAAGCGGGCTCCCGGTGCAGAAACTCAGCATAGGGCAGCTCCAGGACGAGCTGCTCGCGGCCGGGGCCTCCCTGATCTATTTCAAGGACGTCGCGCCCGGTTCCCCGGATTTCACCATGGTGCAGAAGATGGCCCTCGCCGGCTACATCCCCGGCTGGGAGGCACGCCTGCAGGACAAGGCAAGCAGGAGCGAGCTGGAATCGTTCCGCAGACTCTCCGGCATCGACATCCCCGGAGAGCGCGTTACCAGAAAGGACATACTACGATACATTTACGAAAGATTATGAATATCAAAGCATTAGCAGCGGCCTGCATACTGCTTGCCGGCTGCGGCACGGACGTTTGCAAATATGTCGATCCCCTCGTGGGCACGGCGGACAACGGGCACACCTTCCCGGGCGCCTGCGTCCCCTTCGGCATGGTGCAGCCCAGTCCCGACTCCGGAAACAGCCGCTGGGAGTACTGCTCGGGCTTCAACATTGCCGACAGCACGCTCATAGGCTTCTCCCAGACCCACCTCAACGGCACCGGCTGCCTGGACCTCGGCGACGTGCTGATACTTCCGTTCAGCACTGAAGCGCCCGAGCACGACAATCCTTATGTCAAGGAGTCGCTCCATTCGACCCCGGGCTACTGCAGCGTGGATTTCGTGAACGGAATTTCCGTGGAGATGACCGCGACCGGGCACGTCTCGCACTACAATCTCAAATACGCCGACCCGTCGAGCCGCAAACTCTACGTGGATTTCCAGAACGGAAACGTGAATTCCCCCGGGAACCTGCTTTTCCACGTGCTGGAAGCCGGCATCGAATACCCGGATGCGAACACGATCTGCGGCCGCCTGCGCACAAAGAACTGGACGGAGAGGGAGTGGTACTTCGTGATGAAGTTCTCCGAGCCTTATCTGGACAGGACGAATCTGGAACTGACAGGCCAGGAAAAGGCCGACAAGGTGATACTGCAGTTCGCCCCCGGCTCCAAGCCCCTCGGCGTGAAGGTCGCAATGGTTCCGCCACTGGAGCATCGATGCAGGCGGAAGACGGCGGCTGGGACTTCTCCGGAATCCGCAGGCAGGCGCACGCCAAGTGGCACGAGCTGCTTTCCAGGGTGGACGTGAAAGGCACCGTGGAGCAGAAGAAGAACGTCTACACCTGCCTCTATCACCTGTATATCCAGCCCAACAACATCGCCGACACTGACGGCAGCTACCGCGACGCCACGTTCAACGTGCGCAAGGCGGAGAACGGCAGGTTCTATTCCACCTTCTCCCTCTGGGACACCTACCGCGCCGCGAACCCTCTCTACACGATCTTGAACCCGGAAATGGTGGGGGATTTCGTCCAGAGCATGATTGAGCAGTTCGACGCCCAGGGCTATCTGCCCATCTGGGCGCTCTGGGGCACCGAAACCCATTGCATGATAGGCAATCACGCCGTTCCCACGGTGGTGGACGCCTGCCTCAAGGGCTTCGGCGGCTTCGACAAGGAAAGGGCCTGGCAGGCGGTGAAGACCAGCCTCACAAGCAACCACGCCCGCTCCTCGCGCTTCGACGTAATGGACAAATACGGCTACTATCCGTTCGACCTCGTGGAGAAGGAATCGGTCTCCTGCACCATGGAGATGTGCTATGACGACTATTGCGCCTCGCTGCTCGCAGAATCCCTCGGGCACGCCGAAGACGCCGCGTTCTTCCGGGCCCGCTCCCGCAATTGGGAGAACCTCTTCGATCCCGGGAGCAAGCTCGTGCGAGGCAAGGATTCGAACGGCGACTGGAGGACCCCGTTCGACCGTTTCGAACTCTCCCACGCCTCCACCCACGGCGGCGACTACACCGAGGGCAATGCCTGGCAGTACACCTGGCACGTGCAGCAGAGTCCTGAGAGGCTCATCGAACTGCTCGGCGGCCCGGACAGCTTCGAGACCAAGCTCGACTCCCTCTTCTTCCTGGATACCGTCAGCGAGAACAACAGCGGCTTCAACGGGGACGTCACCGGCCTGATAGGGCAGTACGCCCACGGCAACGAACCGAGCCACCACATCGCCTATCTCTACCAGTTCGCAGGCAAGCCCTGGAAGACCGAGTACCTCGTCAGGGAAGTGTTCGACAGGTTCTACAGGCCCCTTCCGGACGGCCTCTGCGGCAACGACGACTGCGGGCAGATGTCGGCCTGGTACCTGTTCTCCGCGATGGGCTTCTATCCCGTGGATCCGGCAGCCGGTCAGTACGTGCTCAGCGCGCCCCAGATAGAACACATGACGCTTCACCTTGCCGGGGGCAGGACCTTCACCGTGAAGGCCAACGGCCTGAGCACCGGCAACAAGTACGTGAAGGAAGTCCGCCTGAACGGCAAGCCGGTGGAAGGCGTTTCCATCTCACACGAAGACATAGTTTCCGGAGGAATCCTGGAATTCGATATGACA
>CADAFW010000160.1 GCA_902787295.1 uncultured Bacteroidia bacterium | reverse complement strand
GCTGAGAGGGGAGTAGATGCGGCTTTCGGGGGTGGTGTTGGCCGAGGGGGCTGGTTTGGTGGCGCCTGAGGTGGCATTGGCGGCAGGGATTCCGCAGATCGCGCGGTAGCTTTCGAATGCGAAGGCGTTGCTTGCGCTGACGAAGCCGCGCTGCTCATCGCTGAGGGTGATTTCCTTGCGCTGGGCGGGGGAGGCGGCGATTTCCTTGTGCTGGGCTGGGGAGGCCGGCTCGGTGGCTTTGGTGGCGTTGTTGGGGGTCGGTTCGGCAGCAACCGCCGCTGCCGCAGGTTTTGCGGCATCTTTGCGGGCGCTTTTTCTGCAATGGGCGAACGGCGGGAATACCAGTGCCGTCGCGAGGAGGGTGGTTATCAGGGCTGTCATCATAGCTGGTGGCGTTTTAATCGGTTTGTGGCCGTGATCGCAATGTCGCGTTCGTGGCCGTGATCGCAATGTCGCGTTCGTGGCCGGGTTCGCAATGTCGCGTTCGTGGCAGGATTCGCAATGTCGCGTTCGTGGCAGGATTCGCAATGTCGCGTTCGTGGCCGGAAATGACTATATCAATAAGGATGCCGCGCCGATTTTCCCGTCCCGCGCGCACTATCGTCAGATTCGCGCGCAAATGAGGGGGCGAGAGGCAGAAACGCGCGCACTTTTGCCAGAAACGCGCGCGAAAGAGGGGTTAGGTGCCTGAAATGCGCGCACTTTTGCCAAGAACGCGCGCGGATAAGGGTACTGGAGCCTGGAATGCGCGCACTATTGCCGGAAACGCGCGCGGATGATGGGGGTGGGGGAGAATTACACCAATTATTTAGTATCTTCGCGGCGGCAAAAGAAAAGTGCTATGAAATCTATCAGGGAACTGTACAAGATAGGCCGCGGACCGTCCAGCAGCCATACGATGGGGCCGGCCAAGGCGGCGGAGATCTACGCATCGAGGCATCCGGTCGCCGGGGAACTGAGTCCGGTCGCCGGGGAATTAAGCCAGGTCGCCGGGGGTGTGAGCCAGGCCGCCGGGGGAATGCAGCCGGTCGGGAGTTTCGAGGTGACGCTTTACGGCAGCCTCGCAGCGACGGGGAAGGGGCATCTCACGGATGTGGCCATCACCGATGTGCTCGGCAAGATCGCGCCGGTGGAGATCGTCTGGAAGCCGCAGGTCTTTCTGCCGTTCCACCCGAACGCGATGAAGTTCGCCTGCAAGCCTGCCTCCGGCGCAGAACAAGCGGCGGCAGTTCAAACGGCCGGCGCAGCACAAGCGGCGTCAGGGGAGTCCGGCGCAGCACAAGCGGCATCAGGGGAGTCCGGCGCAGCACAAGCGGCATCAGGGGAGTCCGGCACGGCACAAGCGGCGTCAGGGGAGTCCGGCGCAGCACAAACTGAAGCAGGAGAGCCCACCGCAACTGCCGCAACCCCTTCCGCTCTCTTCGACGAGTGGACCGTGTACAGCATCGGTGGCGGGGCGCTTTCCGAGGGCCCGGGCGGGGACGGCATTGCCACCGCGACTCCCGACCTGTACGACCTGAACACCATCACCGACATAATGAAATGGTGCAAGAGCCACGGCAAGGGCTACTGGGAGTATGTGGCCGAGTGCGAGGACGAGGGCATCTGGGACTACCTGATGGAGATGTGGGAGGCGATGAAGGCCTGCGTGGAGAACGGCCTCGAGAACGAGGGCGCGCTGCCCGGTCCGCTGCACCTCTCCCGCAAGGCTGCCACCTACTACATCAAGGCGAAGGGCTACAAGCCGAACCTGCAGAGCAGGGGACTGGTGTTCGCATATGCGCTTGCCGCCAGCGAGGAGAACGCTTCCGGCGGAACCATAGTCACGGCGCCGACCTGCGGCTCCTGCGGCGTGCTTCCGGCGGTGCTCTACCATATGAGCAAGAATCACGAATTCAGCGACAAGAAGATACTCCACGCGCTTGCCACGGCTGGACTTTTCGGCAATGTGGTCAAGCATAACGCGTCCATCTCCGGAGCCGACGTGGGCTGCCAGGGCGAGGTGGGAGTGGCCTGTGCAATGGCCTCCGCTGCCACCTGCCAGCTGTTCGGAGGCACTCCGGCGCAGGTGGAATATGCCGCTGAGATGGGCCTGGAGCACCATTTGGGGATGACCTGCGACCCGGTCTGCGGCCTGGTGCAGATCCCCTGCATCGAGCGCAACGCATTCGCGGCCGCACGTGCCCTTGACGCCGATATCTATGCGACCTTCTCCGACGGATTCCACCGCGTGTCCTTCGACCAGGTGGTGGAGGCGATGAAGCAGACCGGCCACGACCTTCCGTCGCTGTACAAGGAGACCAGTGCCGGCGGCCTCGCAAAAGGAAGATTTGTAGAATGAGTGAAAAGATAAAGGCGGTTTTCCTGGACGTGGACGGCACCATCCGTTCGCTCAAGACCAAAACCATACCGCCGAGCGCGCTGGAAGCCATCAGCGCGGCTAGGAAAAGGGGAGTGCTCGTGTTCTTGGCTACAAGCCGGGCGGTGCAGTTCCTGAACAATGTGGAGGGGATAGTGGAGTACGACGGAGTGGTTGCGCTCACCGGCGCGCATTGTATTGATTCAAAGGGAGTTACGATATCTACGGAAGCTATGGACCAGGGCGATGTTCGGGCCTATGTGAAGTACTGCGACGAACACGCAAATCCGCTTGTGGCGTACGCCAGTGACCGTATTTTCGTGCTGCAGCCCGGCCATCCGCACCTCGTGGCGAGCATGAATCTGGGCGGCGTGAAATACGACCGTTTCCTGCCTTTCGACGATGCTTTTTCCGACAGGATCCTGCAGTTCACGGCGTTTTTCCACGCCGGCGAGGAAGAAGCCCGGGTGATGGCGATGATGCCGCATTCGCACACGGAGCGCTGGCATCCGGAATTCACCGATATCCTGCATAACGGTGCGAACAAGGGCACAGGGCTCAGGAATATGGCGGCGCACTTCGGAATTCCCGTGGAGCAGACGCTGGCGATGGGCGACGGCGGCAACGACGTGCCGATGCTCGAAGCTGCAGGAATCGGCGTGGCGATGGGAAATGCGAAGCCTGACGTGCAGGCCCGCGCCGATTACGTGACTGCGGACTGCGACGACGACGGACTTTCCAAAGCGTTCGCGCATTTCGGAATCATCTGAGCGACAATCGTTTATCCGACTATTAATATTGTATTATCGCCGGCGGGGCAGTGTTTCATATATCTAACTTAACATAATATAAATTGTGTAACAAAAGGCGCTTCTGACGCACTTCCGTAGTTTTCCTGGTTTTGCATTACCACGAGGTTTTCCTGGTTTTGCATTACCACGAGAATTGTTAAATTTGTAATTCAGATATACGTGTATGGGAAAAAGAGGAAAACTGAACCTGGTTCTTGAGAACGTCACCATAGAGAACGTGGCTGCCGAAGGCAAGGCAATTGCGCACGTGCATATTCCCGGAGACGATCCCGATGGTCCCAAGCGCGTGATTTTCGTGGAATTCGCTGTCCCCGGCGACGTCGTCGACATAATTGTCACCCGCAAGAAAAAGTCCTTCCTGGAAGGCCGCATCGCAAAGCTGAATACCCCTTCAGAACACCGTCTGGAGCCGTTTTGCAAGCATTTCGGCACTTGTGGCGGATGCCGCTGGCAGCCTCTTCCTTACGAACTTCAGCTCGCCGCAAAGCAGCGCCAGGTCTATGACCAGCTGACCCGCATCGGGCATCTCCATATTCCCGGAATCTCCCCCATCATCGGCTCCGACAAGATCCGCGAATACCGTAACAAGCTGGAATTCACCGCCTCCGACAGGCGCTGGATACTTCCTGACGAGGAGCCGGAAGGCCTTACGGACGACGAACGCAAGGGCCTGGGGTTCCACGTCGGCAAATTCTTCGACAAGGTCCTGGACATCGAGCATTGCTACCTCCAGCCCGAGCCTTCCAACGCCATACGCCTTTTCGTCAAGAAATACGCGATCGAGAACGGCATTTCCTTCTATAATCTAAGGGAAAACCACGGTGTCTTCCGCAACATGTTCGTGCGTACGACCGACGACGGCCAGGTGATGCTGATAATGTGCTTCGGCGAGGACTCCCCTGCCATTTTCCCCATGCTGGACGCCATTGCAGCCGAATTTCCGCAGATTACGTCGCTCTATTACGTGATCAACACCAAGTGCAACGACAGCATGGGCGACCAGGAATGCATCCTCTACAAGGGCGAAGAGGCCATCTACGAGCACATGGAAGGCCTCCGCTTCAAGATAGGCCCCAAGTCGTTCTACCAGACCAATACCGGCCAGGCGCTCAAGTTGTACACAGTGGCGCGCGATTTCGCCGCCCTCAGCGGGCGCGAAACGGTCTATGACCTCTATACCGGCACCGGCACCATCGCCCAGTTCGTTTCGGGCAGGGCCGCCCGTGTCATCGGCATCGAATATGTGCCCGAGGCCATCGCCGACGCCAGGGTCAACGCCGCCTGCAACGGCATAGAAAACTGCGAATTCTTCGCCGGGGACATGAAGGACATCCTCACCCCGGCCTTCATAGACGAACACGGCCGCCCGGACGTGGTGATAGTGGATCCCCCGCGCGCGGGAATGCATCCCGACGTGGTGAAGACCATACTTGCCGCCGCTCCGGAGAGGATAGTGTATGTCAGCTGCAATCCCGCTTCCCAGGCGCGCGACCTCGAGGTCCTCGAACAGGACTACGACATCACCGCGGTGCAGCCGGTGGACATGTTCCCGCACACACAGCACGTGGAGAACGTCTGCCTGCTGGTCAGGAAGGCTGACGTAAATTCATGATAATCAGAATACAAGCATAGACAATGTCAACACCCTTACTCATAATCCTCATCATCGCCGGCATAGCCCTGGTGGTGCTCGGTGCCGACTGGCTCGTGGACGGAGCGTCCTCCATCGCGCGCAGGCTCGGCGTGAGCGATTTCGTCATCGGTCTCACGATCGTGGGATTCGGCACTTCCTGTCCTGAACTTGTGGTCAGCCTCACCGGAGCCTTCAAGGGCCTGTCGGATGTGGCCGTGGGCAACGTGATAGGCTCGAACATCTTCAATTCGATGCTCATCCTCGGCCTGACGGCACTCATCAGCCCCGTGGCAGTGAGCCTCCAGAACAAGCGCAGGGACATCCCGGTGATGCTTCTCGTCACCTTCGTGCTGGTTTTCTGCGGCATGAGCCATACCATCCTCGGCCTGGGCGACTCCGACGGCCTCTCGAGGGTCGAGGGCATCATTTTCCTCCTCCTCTTCGCCGGCTATATCTTCTTCAGTTTCAAGACTGACAGCCGCGAAGTCGAAGAGAACGGCGACACTCCGGTCAGAGGAATGTGGGCGGCCGTGGGCCTGGTGCTCCTCGGCCTTGCAGCCCTCGTGGCCGGAGGCCATCTCGGCGTCAACTACGGTGTGGAACTCGCACGCCGCCTGGGCGTTTCCGAGAAGTTCATCGCCATTACCCTGCTTGCCGGAGGCACTTCCCTGCCGGAACTTGCGACCTGCATCGCCGCCGCCATCAAGCGCCGCGACCAGATGGCCCTTGGCAACATCCTGGGCTCGAACGTATTCAACATCCTGCTCATCCTCGGATGTTCCGCCGTCGTAAGGCCGGTGTCCTTCGCCGGTGTGGACCTCGTGGACATCTGCGCTCTCGCCGGCAGCGCCGTGCTCATCTGGCTCAGTTCCTATTCTTTCAAGAAAGACCGCGTGGACCGCTATGAGGGTGTCCTTTTCCTCGTCGCTTTCATCGCATATTATGTCTGGCTTTTCCAGAAATTATAATAATCATACCATATGAAATTGAAGAAACACGTAACCGAATACAAGCTTGTCAACGTCAAGACCGGCAGGGTTTTCGACGATTTCGGCTGGACCATGGCGGATCCCGAGGCAGACTCCCCCGCCCTCGTCCGTGCGGTGTATGCCAACAAGCAGTTCACCCCGAGAAACGACCTCAAGGGACTCTACCGCTATGCCGAGTGGATGCCGGTGCAGCGTGTCCTCAAGGGCTCCTGCGCTCCTGTTACGTACAAGTCTAAGGGTCTTGCCAAGCATTTGGGACTCAATAACTTATATATTACTTTCTCAGGCTGGTGCCCGAAGATCGGCGCGAAGATGAAGACCTGCTCCTTCAAGGAGACCGAGGCCTATTCCGTGCTTGCGAGGATGGACAGGAAGGAGTCCCGCACCCTCATAGTCCAGTCCGCCGGCAACACCGCCCGCGCCTTCGCCCAGGTGTGCTCCGACAACGGCGTTCCCGTGGTCATCTGCATCCCCCAGGACAGCCAGCACGACATGTGGTTCCGCCACAAGCTGGACAAGTGCGTGAAGGTCATCGCCGTACCCCACGGATGCGACTATTACGACGCCATCGCGCTCGGCGAGAAGCTCGCTACCGATTCCAAGCACTACTTCCTCGAGGGCGGCGCCAAGAACGTTGCCCGCCGCGACGGTATGGGCACCACAATCCTCAGCTGCGTGGAGCAGATGGGCAGGATCCCCGACGCATATTTCCAGGCCGTTGGTTCCGGCACCGGTGCCATAGCCGCCTGGGAGAACGCGCAGAGGCTCGCCGCCGACGGAAGGTTCGGCAAGAACGAGATGAGGGTCTATGTGGCGCAGAACGCCCCGTTCTCGCTGATGTACGACTCCTGGAAGGCCGGTTCGCGCGAACTCGTGGACCTCAGCCCGGAGAAGGGCCGCCATCAGGCGGAGATCATCCTTGCCAAGGTCCTTTCCAACAGGAAACCGCCCTACAGCATCGCCGGCGGCCTTTATGACGTGCTGAAGGCCAGCGGCGGCGACATGTTCCTCGCGACGAACGACGAGATCATCTACTGGCT
>CADAFW010000159.1 GCA_902787295.1 uncultured Bacteroidia bacterium | reverse complement strand
GAGGTCCGCTACCAGTCTCCGGAAGAGGCCTCGCTCCTCCGCTTCCACGACGTGAACAAGCAGCTGAAGCTCGTGCTTGCGGAAAAGGCGCTGCTCTATATCTCTGCCGAAGAGAATTACGTCAGGATCCATTATCTGGACGGGGAAGAGGTCAAGGATTACCAGCTGCGCGCGTCGATGAACGGGATAGAGCCTGTGGTCAGCCGCGCCGGCATATTCCGCTGCCAGAGGTCCTACTACGTGAACCCCTCGCACATCAAGGCGCTCCGCAAGGAGACGGGCGGCAGCATAGTGGCGGAACTCGACTGTGCCGGCATTTCCGTGCCGGTGTCCAAGAATACCTACGAGGAGCTTTCGAAGCTTATCTAGCCTCTTCTACCTGAAGAATCTGTCTATCTCGCGCACGCTTTCCTGCAGCGCGAAGATGGCGACTTTGTCGTATGCCTCGATCTGGGTGTTGCCGACGGCGATCAGTGATTCCTGGCCGCGGATGACGCCGCAGATGATGGCGTTGGTAGGGAAGTCGAGGTCCCGGATCTTGCATTTCGTGATGGGGGCGCCCGGTGCCACGGTGTATTCTATGACCTCGGTGTTGGTGCCGCTCATATAGCGCACGAACCTCGCCTTGCCGCTGAGGGTGAACCGGAAGATCCTGCCGGCGGTGACCATTTTCTTGTTGATCACATTGTCCACGCCCATCTCCTCCGCGAGCTTGGTGTATTCGAGGTTCTCCACCTCGGCGATTGTGCGCGGCACACCGAATTTCTTGGCCACCACGCAGGCGAGCACGTTGTTCTCGTCCCTGTTGGTGAGTGCGATGAAGGCGTCGTAGCTGCTGATGCCCTCGTCGAAGAGGACGTCGGAATTGCGCCCGTCGCCGTTGATGATCGCGACGGTGGACGGAAGCCTTTCGGAAAGCTCTATGCAGCGTTCCTTGTTCTTGTCTATGATCTTGACGTCCACGTTCTGCTTCACGAGGCTCTTGGCCACCATCTCGGCTATCGCGGTGCCGCCCATGATCATCACGCTGCGGGTCTTGATGTCTTCCTTGCCGAAATACTTGAAAAGCGGCTGCACGCCCTCCTGGAGGCTGACCGTGAACACGAGGTCGCCGAAATGGAACTTGGTGTCCAGCTTGGGGATGATGGTCTTGTCCTCCCTGGAGATCGCTATCACACGGAACTGCTGGAGTTCTTCCGGCTTCACCATCTCCACGAAATCCTTGAGCTTGAGGTCCAGCATGGGGGAGTCCTCGTCCAGCTTGAAGATGGCTATCTGCAGCTTGCCCCTCGCGAATCCCATCGTCTCGGCGGACGAGCTGTGCTTAAGGGTGGCGATGATCTCCTCGGCTGCGCTCTTTTCGGGGTAGAACATCAGGTCTATGCCCATCTCCTTGAACAGGAGCTTGTTCTCCGCGGTGAAGTAGTCCTCGTCGTTCACGCGGGCGATGACCTTCGCGGCCCCGAGCCTCTTTGCGAGCAGGGCGCCGACCACGTTGACCTCCTGGTTGATGTTGGGGTAGACGGCTATGAACAGGTCAGCCTTCGCCACTCCGGCCTGCCTGAGCACCGTGATGCTGGAAGGGTTGCCGTGGACCGTGCCCACGTCGGCATACGCGGCAAGGGCCGAAAGCCTGCCTTCGTCCGAATCTATGACGGTGACCTCGTTGGCCTCCGCCCTGAGCATCTTTGCCAGGTGGGATCCTACCTCACCTGCACCTTCAATGACGATTTTCATGTTCCCTGATGTATTTGAAGATCTTCTCCTTCCTGAGCGCCGCCTGCGGGATGATGCAGATGCCGCTCAGGCCGGAAGGCATATGCGTGCCGGCATCCGTACGCAGCCCTTTGGAAAGTCCGTCGTATTCCCTGTGCGCCTGCAGCACAGCGGCCGCGAAGTCCTTCTTGCCGCCCAGCAGATATACCAGCGCCGAGCCGAGGTCGAGGAACTTGCGGAAGCGGATGCGCCTGCGCGCCTTTGCAATGGCCTTTCTCCCGCTCAGCCCTCCTGCCATGAAGGTGCCCGGAAGGTTGTTCTCGAGCAGCATCAGGCCGTTGCGGAAATTGAGTTTCAGCTTGAATGGGGAGGTCTGCGGCAGCGTCCCGCCTCCGAGGTGCCATACCACCGAAGCCGGTACCACGCTCACCTTCCAGCCCGCGAGCTGGGCCCTCCAGCAATAGTCTATCTCCTCCATGTGCGCGAAGAAGCGGTCGTCCAGGCCGCCGAGTCCGCGCCATAGCGAGCTCCTGGTCATCATGCAGGCGCCGCTGGTCCAAAGCACGTCGGCGGGGGAGTCGTACTGCCCCTCGTCCATCTCCGTGCGTCCCAAGACCCTGCCCCTGCAGAACGGGTAGCCGAAACGGTCTATCAGGCCGCCTGCGGCACCCGCATATTCGAAGCGCTCCGTCCTGCTGAACCTGGCTCCGGCCGCAGTGGCGTCCTTGTCCAGGCAATCCAGCGCGTGCAGCTTGGGCCCGCACACGCCGCAGTCCGGATGCGTGTCCATCCACTCCACCAGAGGCCCCAGCCAGTCCGGGCCGACCTCAATGTCGGAGTTGATCAGGACGAAATATTCCGCGTCCACCTCGGCGAGGGCCTTGTTGTAGCCGCCCGTGAAGCCGTAATTGGCATCGAGCGGGATGGTCCTCACTCCGGGGAATTCCTCCGCCATCATCTCCATGGACCCGTCCGTGCTCGCGCTGTCGGCGACCACGACCTCCGCGAGATCCTCCCCGGTCTCCGGGTCCGTGCCGAGAGCCTTGCAGCTTTCGATCAGCCCCGGAAGCCAGCGGCGCAGGAATTCGCGCGTGTTCCAGTTGAGTATGACGACGGCAGCCTTCATCTATTCCTTGCAGCAGCCTTCGCCTTCTTCCTTGCAGCATCCTTCGCCGTCGCCATGGCCTTCGCCGTGGCAGCATCCGCCGCCCTTGCCTTTCTTGCAGCAGCCTTCCTCCGGCGGGAGATACTCGCCGTGCAGGCCTTCCTTAAGTTCCTTGTCGGTGGCGTCGCGCACCGCCTCCACCTTGCCGGTGAAGTGGAGCGTCTTGCCGGCCATGGGGTGGTTGAAATCCATCGCCACGCTGTCGTCGAGGACATTGGCCACGGTGCCCTGGACCACCTGCCCGTCCTGGTTCATCATCGGGATCATCCTGCCGATGACCAGGAGGTCTTCCCGGACCTTGCCGTCTATGGCGAAAGCCTCTTTCGGGATGGTGACCACATATTCGGGATGGTATTCGCCGTATCCCTCTTCTGCGGCCAGGGTGAACTCGAAGGGCTCTCCGGGTTCCTTGCCTTCCACGGCGGCCTCGAACTTCGGAAGGAGCATTCCGGTTCCGTGGATGTATTCGAGCGGCGCTTCCGCACCGGCCTTGTCTGCGATAACGCCTTCAACCTCAAGTTCGTATGAGAGGGAGGCCACTTTGTTCTTTTCTATCTTCATATCAGCCGTTGAAATCTACGTTTGAAAATGCTAAGGTAGGAATAAGTTTTGACATACACGTGCGCGCGTCGTCTCCCGCGGCTATCAGGCCTTGCCAGAGCGTGAGGAAGTTGCCCGTCACGAGCAT
>CADAFW010000158.1 GCA_902787295.1 uncultured Bacteroidia bacterium | reverse complement strand
TTCCGTGGAGGTGGACGGGCAGGTGAACCAGAACCATATGCTCATCCTCCAGGAGAAGGAGAACGGCGCCGAGCTCGAGCTCATCACCAACTACTACCTGCTCCGGAACGGGAAATGCATCAAGGCCGGCCGCAAGGACGTGGAGGACGCCCTCCCGGATTCCGCCAAGGCAGGCTGGAAGGCCTGGCTCAAGGCCAACAAAATCAAGTGGAAGGACCCCCAGAGCCTCCTCAAGGTCGTTGATTATATCAGCGCCGCAAACAACTAGAAAATGAAGAAACAGATATTATTCGTCATCCTGTCCGCGGCGCTCGTAGCGGGCGGATGCAAGGCCGTCGACGAAGCCTCCCTCACGGAGCCGGCGCAGACGGCCGCGGCGAAGACGCTGAACGGTTTCGTGCCCGACAGCGGCCTGCTGCCGTACGTGAGCATAAAAGTGAATGAAGACTTCGCCGCCGAACTCGAAAAGGCTACCGGCGAAGACGGATACGTGACCCTTGCCAAGGTCAAGAGCATGCCCGGCGACGGGATCCTGAGCATGCGACGCCTGTTCCGCAACGGCGGCAAGTTCGAGGAAAGGATGCGCCGCTACGGCCTGCACCTCTGGTACAAGGTCGAGTATGACGAGGATTGCAGCATCACCAAGGCGGGTTCCGGCCTGAACATCCCCGGCGTGGAGATCATCGAGTACAACCCGAGGATACATATCGTCGGTGACCCTGTCGTGACTTCCGTCGTGGATCCCGCTTCAGAGCCCTCGCGTATGGCTGCGGCTGCAACCCCGACCGCTACGGCTCCTTTCAACGACCCTATGCTTTCCGACCAGTGGCACTACTACAACGACGGCCGCGCCGCTTCTTCCGTGAGCGGTTGCGACGTCAACGTCTATCCGGTCTGGAAGTCCTACAAGACCGGCAATGCCGATATCGTGGTGGGCGTCGTGGACATGGGCGTGGACTTCAATCACGAGGACCTTGCCGACAATATGTGGATCAATCCTGAAAAGCAGGGCAACAACCGGTTCGGCTACAACTTCGCCACGGGCTCATACTCCATCAATCCCGGTGACCACGGCACCCACGTGGCCGGAACCATCGCCGCCGTCAATAACAATGACCTGGGCGTCTGCGGAATCGCGGGCGGAAATGCCAGGAAGAAGGAGTCCGGCGTGAAGATAATGTCCTGCCAGATCTTCGACGGACAGAAGCAGGGCTCCGGCGCCGAGGCGATCGTGTGGAGCTGCAACAATGGCGCGATCATCTCCCAGAACAGCTGGGGGTCCACCGTGCCCGGCACGACTTCCTCTGCGCTCAAGGCCGCCGTGGACTACTTCACCGACAATGCCGGATTCGACGAGAAAGGCAACCAGGTCGGCCCCATGGCCGGCGGCCTCGTGGTCTTCGCGGCCGGCAACGACGACTCCACCACTCCTTACGGTACGGACTATGCCAGGATGTATATCGTGGCTTCTGTGGGCGCCGACTACAAGCGCGCCTATTATTCCAACTATGGCGACTGGGTGCACATTTCCGCCCCGGGAGGCGACGTCCGCAAGGGCAACCAGATCTTGAGCACCCTGCCCGACAACAAGTACGGAAAGATGCAGGGTACCTCCATGGCCTGCCCCCACGTGAGCGGCGTGGCGGCCCTGATCCTTGCAAACCGCATGGCGAAGGGCTTCAAGAATTCCGACCTCCGCAACCTTATGAACAAGTCCGCCGTGAGCCTTACTCCGTTCAACCGCGGCATCAGCATGGGCATAGGCCTGGTCAACGCCTACGGTTCCATAGCCGGCAGCGGCGGAAAGGCTCCGGAAAGGCCGACCAATCTCACGGCCGCTTCGCAGTCCAACAACGTGACCTGCTCGGTGACCATCCCCAAGGATGACGACGACGGCACCCCGAATGCCATCTATGTGTACTACAGCACCTCCGATTTCACCAAGACGGACGGGCTTGCGTTCGCGATGTTCTATGTGGGCGATGACGCCAAGGTTGGGCAGACGCTCACCGGCACCATCACCGGACTGGAATTCAATACCGAATATTATATGGCTGCACAGGCGGCCGACCTGGCCGGCAACCGCTCTGCCATCACCTCCCGCGTGAGGGTCACCACCGGCGAGAATTCCGCTCCCGTTCTCACCAGCCTGGGAGTCGAATCCGTCACCATCAAGCCTCACGAGAAGGCGTCGATGGACTTCAAGATCACCGAGCCCGACGGCCATTTCTACCTCATCGAGCTCAAGCAGGGTTCCACCGGCACCGTGCTGGACACCCTCGCCCGGGACCTCCCCAAGATTGTGGTCACCGGTGCGGATGCTCCGTCCGGCAGCTACAAGGATACCCTCGTGGTCACCGACATCTACGGCCTCAGCACGCAGAAAATCGTCGATTACACCATCCTGGAGAACCACAAGCCCTATATAGGCAAGAAACTGGAGGACGTCACCTTTGCCTCCAAGACCGATCCGAACCTGGTGCTCGACGCTACCGACTACTTCAAGGATGACGACGGAGAGGAGCTTTCCTATGCCATCACCCTCAGCAATACCACCGTCTGCAACATGACCTACTCCGCCGGAAAGTTCCACATCACGCCCATGAACTTCGGCAGCGCCGAGATTGACGTGGTGGCCACCGACGTGCGCGGGGAGACGGTTGCGCAGTCGTTGCGCGTGCTCATCCGCGACGGTTCCCGCACCGCCGACTTCTATCCCAACCCCGTCAGCGACGTGCTCAACGTGCGCACCGGCGTGAAGGGGGAATGGGGCCTGAAGCTCGTTTCGCCGACCGGCGCCGTCTTCTATGAGAACACCTTGACCATAGGTCCGTTCGATCCGGTGCAGATAGATATGTCCGAAGCTTCGCCCGGGCTCTATACCGCGATCCTTTCCGGAAACGGCAAGCAGGAGAAGTTCAACGTCGTAAAGATCTGATGCAATGAAGAAGATACTGACAATCATAATCGCATCCGTCTGCATCTCCGCCGCTGCTGCGGCGCAGACCCTGCCTTCCCTTCTCGTGAATTCGGATCCCAAGGCCATGGGTGCCGCGGGCATGTCGCTGCTCGGCTCCGATGCGTTCTCGCTGCAGGGCTATGCCGCATCCGCCGCCCTTATGGACGCCACTGCCGCAGCCGGGGTCAGCTATGGAATCTGGCAGCCTGCTGCCGCTTCCGACAAGGTCCTGGGCGCTTCCGCAGCCGTCAAACTGGCCGGGAAGTTCTCGATCGCGCTGGATTACAAGAATTTCATGCAGCCCGAATATGAGCTTATGAGTCCCAACGGATCCTCGAACCGCGTCACGCCCGTTTTCAAGCCGGGGGAGTCGTCGTATGCCCTCGGTCTGGGCTTCGCCTTCGTCCCCGGTCTTTCCGCCGCGGTGACCGTGCGCAGCACCGGCTCGAAGCTCTCTCCGGATGCCAAGGCTTCCGCTTTCGGCGTGGATGTGAGCGCGATGTTCTCCAAGGATAAGCTCAAGGCCGCCCTTGCTGGCGGGCAGGTGAAATATGGCGAAAAGGCTTATGCCCAGCCCATGCTCGTGAAGGCCGGAGCCGCTTTCAACATAGTTGAGGGGCTCAAGACCGGCGCGGAATTCAGCTATCTGTTCGAAGGCGTATTCAACGCCGCTGCCGGAGTGGAATACAGCTACAAGGGTATCGTCGCCGCAAGGGCGGGATACCATTTCGGCGACAAGGCAAAGGGCGTACCGTCCTTCGTTTCCCTCGGCCTTGGCGCAGGCTTCAAGGGCGTGCAGCTGAACGCGGCATACCTGCTTGCGTCCGAGACCCTTGCCGGCTCCATGCTGTTCGGCCTTTCATATGCATTCTGAGACTATGCGCAGGCTGTTTTCCATAATCGCGTCATCGCTTCTCCTTACAGTCGCCTTCAGCTCCTGCCAGGAGAAACTGAAGCCCGAAGACCCGGTGGTCGATGGCGAAATCTATTACATCAACTTCTTCGCGTTCAACGCGATGAACACCTACTACCTCTGGGTGGACGAGGTGCAGGATGCGATGAACGCGTGGGAGCGCAACGCGGATCCGGTGGAGTCGGTCTATAACGTGCGCTACAAGGACCGCGACGGCGTGGATATCGACCGCTGGACGCAGATGATCACGGATTACGACGCGTTCACCTCCAGCGTTGGCGGCGTGGAAACCACCTACGGCTTCGATTTCCAGCTCTATTACTTCGATCAGAGCAAGGATATGGTCTGCGCCGTAGTGACGTTGGTCTATGCCGGCAGTCCCGCCGAGAACGCGGGCCTGCACAGGGGGGACGTGATTATGTCCGTGAACGGCAAGACGATGACCGAGGGAAACTACCGCGCGGTCGTAACGGATGAACTTTTCGGCGGTTCGAGGGTGTCGCTCGGCCTCCAGAGGGGCGAGACGCTGGATCTCGAAGCCGTGAAGATGTACGAGGATCCCGTGCTGGTCACCAAGGTCTTCAACTGCCCCGGCGGCAAGAAGGTGGGCTATCTCGCATACACGTCGTTCACCATCAAGTCCGCCCGCGAGCTTGTCCAGGTCTGCCTGGACTTCAGGAAGGCCGGGGTGAGCGAACTCATCCTCGACCTGCGCTACAACAGCGGCGGATATGTGATCACGGAGAACGTCCTCGCCTCCATGCTCGCTCCCGAGGAGGAGGTGCTCGCGGGCAGCGTCTTCGAGAAGGAGATATACAACGCTGCCCTCACGAAGGAACTCGGCAGCGGGGTCAACAAGTTCAAGACGAACTTCCGCTTCACCGCGGACGGGGAGGGATACGATTTCACCACCCTGGGAGCGAACATCGGCCTCTCGAAGATATACGCGATCATAGACAGCGGCACAGCATCGGCTTCCGAGTCGCTGCTGACCGGGCTCATGCCTTATATGGACGTGGTGCTCATCGGCGGTCAGAGCCACGGCAAGTACTGCGGGGGCATCATGTACAGCGCGAAGGAGTGGTATCAGGACAACCGCAAGTACATGGATGAGGATGTGTACGAGGCCGGCATCAAGCAGGCCGGAAAATGGGGGATATACGTGATTTACGAGCGTTACGCCGACAAGGACGGAGTCACCCCGTGCATGCCTGACGGATTCGTTCCGGACATCTCCGTCGAGGACACTCCGCTGGAGGCGCGGGAACTTGGGGATCCCAGGGAGACGATGCTTGCGGTAGCGCTGGAACAGGCCGGATACGTCGCGCCCTCTTCTTCCACGACTCTTTCGGCCGGCTCCCCTGCGGCTGCGCTGCCCCGGGCCGTGCGCATAGCCGATGCACCGAAAAAGGCAGCCTTCGGCGTACGCCTCGAGCTGCCCCGGTAGCTTTCGGAACCCTCTGCTAGAGCGTTTCCTGCTTTATACTTTCGATGAGCCTGTCGATCCTGCGGAGTTCCTGCGGGATCCGGATGTGCTGCGGGCAGTGCGGCATGCACTGGCGGCAATTGATGCAGTGGTCCGCCTGCCGGACACTCTGCACGGCCTTGTCGTAGGCCGCCAGGTAGCGGCGGCGGGCTTTCGCATATCCTTTCTGCTCGCTTGAGGAGACGTATGTGCCCTCGTTGATCTGGTTGTTGTAGAATTTGAAGATGCCGGGAATGTCGATGCCGTAGGGGCAGGGCATGCAGTACTGGCAGGCGGTGCAGCCGACGAGGGGGTAGCTGTTGATGTCGCCGGCGAGTTTTTCCAGCAACGCGAGTTCC
>CADAFW010000157.1 GCA_902787295.1 uncultured Bacteroidia bacterium | reverse complement strand
GAGGTGAGGCCGTGGGTGCTGACGCCGTCGATGGAGAGTATCTCGTCGCCGCAGACCAGCCCGTACTTATGCGCCGGGGAGTCCTCGTAAGGCTCGTTGATGATCACGTTGCCGTCCTTGTCCGGCTTGAAGATTATGGCGCCTATGCCACCGTAGGTCTTGTTTATCATCATCTGGAGGTCTTCATTCTCCTCCTTGGGGATGTAGATGGTGTAGGGGTCGAGATTGGCGAGCATCGCGTCCATCCCGGCGCGCTCGATGCGGTCCACCGGAAGGGAATCCACGTACGAGCGGTTGAGTTCCTTGAGGACGGCGGACTGGATCTCCGTCCATTTGCCGAGCTGGAAGCTCTTGGACTGCGCGGACGCCGCGGCGGCGAGGGCCACCAGCAGCGCAAGGATTGCTATGGTCTTTTTCATCAATGCAAAATTAATAAAAAGTCGGTATCTTTATGCCTGTATGATGCAGACGCAGACAGTACAATTCATAATCCTTGCCACGACCAAGGTCGGAGAGAAATCGCTCGTGCTTCACACGCTCAGCGAGGAATGGGGCCGCAGGAGTTTCATAGTGAGCATCTCGCGCACCTCCTCGATGGCCCTGTACCTGCCCCTGAACGTCCTGGAAGCCGAAGTCCTGCCCAATTCCAAGTCCGAACTCTGGAGGCTGCGCAGCGTCAGCGCGGTCCATCCGCTGAACGGCCTGCGCGGGGACGTGCGCAAAGGGACGGTATCGCTCTTCATGAGCGAGGTGCTGTTCAGGACCATACGGGACGGCGCCAACGAAGACGGCCTGTACGACTGGTGCGTCCGTTCCGTGCTGACCCTCGACGCGATGCAGGACAGTTTCGCGAATTTCCACCTCCGCTGGCTCCTGGAACTAGCCGCCGCCCTGGGGTTCTCCCCTTCCGCCGAGGACCTCGCGCCCTTCGCCGGGCAGCATCTGGGCAAGCTCCGGGAACTGCTGAAGCGGGATTTCGCAGACTGCATGCTCCTGCCGATGACGGGAGCCGAGAGGAACGAAGTCGCCGAACTGCTGCTGCGCTACATCAGCCACCATACGGAAAGCGCCATAAACGTGCGCTCGCTGGCGGTGCTGCGGGAACTCTATGCCTGACGCCCGTCAATCTTTTATCGTATCTTTGCAGAAATGGAAAGGAAAGAACTGGAAATAATGGCGCCTGCGGGCAATTTCGAATGCCTCACCGCTGCCATACAGGGAGGAGCGGACTCCGTCTATTTCGGGGTCGGCAAGCTCAATATGCGCTCCCATTCCGCCAACAACTTCGCTCCGGAGGACCTCGCCGAAGTCGTGCGGATATGCCGCGAGAACGGGGTCAGGAGCTATATGACCCTCAACATCTGCCTCTATCCCGAGGACCTGGACGACATGCGGCACGCGCTGGACGCCGCGAAACAGGCCGGAGTGGATGCGATCATCGCGAGCGACATCGCGGCCATCAACTACTGCCGCAGCATAGGGCTCGAGGTCCACATCAGCACCCAGCTGAACATATCCAACGTGGAGGCGCTGCGTTTCTACGCGCAGTTCGCCGACGTGGTGGTGCTGGCCCGTGAACTCAACCTGGACCAGGTGAAGGAGATCCACGACGCCATTGTCCGGGATAATATCTGCGGCCCTTCGGGCAAGCCCGTCCGAATTGAGATGTTCGCCCACGGCGCGCTCTGCATGGCCGTCAGCGGCAAGTGCTACCTCAGCCTCCATACCTACGGATCCTCCGCCAACCGCGGGGAATGCTACCAGGTGTGCCGCAGGGGCTATGAAGTCACCGACCTGGAGACCGGCAACCAGCTGGTCGTGGACAACAAATACATAATGTCGCCCAAGGACCTCTGCACCATAGAATTCCTGGACCGCATCGTGGACAGCGGCGTGAGGGTGTTCAAGATCGAGGGCAGGGCGCGCTCCGCGGAATACGTGAAGCGCTGCACCGAGTGCTACCGCAAGGCTGCGGACGCGGTCTGCGACGGCAACTACACCAGGGAGATGGGCACGGAGCTCAAGGCCAGCCTCGCCGAGGTGTTCAACCGCGGCTTCTGGGACGGCTACTACCAGGGTGCGTTCCTGGGCCAGTGGAGCGACATCTATGGCTCCCAGAGCACCCGCAGGAAGGTCTATGCCGGCAAGGTCACCAACTGGTTCGACAGGATCGGGGTCGCGGAAATCGCGGTGGAGAGCTGCCCTATAAGCGTAGGCGACAGCGCCCTCGCCATCGGTGCCACCACCGGGGTAGTGGAATTCGAAGTCAAGGACATGAGGGTGAACCTCAAACCCGTGCAGACCGCCGACAAGGGAGTGTACTGCTCCATCGCGCTGGACACGAGCATCTGCCCGGACGGGAAGCTCCGCCGGGGAGACAAGATATTCATCTGGAAAGACAACGCCTGAACATGAAACGAGCCCTCGCAGCACTGCTCCTCAGCACCGCGCTGGCATTTTCTGCCTGCGCGCAGCCTGGAACGACCTACAGGAATCCCATAATCTACGCCGATTATTCCGATCCCGACGTGATCCGGACCGGCGAGGACTACTGGATGACGGCCAGTTCCTTCAACTGCATCCCCGGACTGCAGATACTCCATTCCCGCAACCTCGTGGAATGGGAACTGGTGGGAGCGGCGCTTCCGGACGGGCCGGAGACTTACTGGGACAAGGCCGCGGGCACCCCGGTGGAGTGGTACGGCAGTTTCCGCCTGGGCGCATTCGAGGGCATCACGATAGAGATGGCCGGCGACAAGGAATTCTCCGCCAGGCCCACACAGGATGCGGCGGTCCAGCACGGAAACGGCGTCTGGGCGCCCTCCATCCGCTATCACGACGGGCTCTACTGGATTTTCTGGGGCGACCCCGACTACGGCATCTACCAGGTCCACGCCGCCGACCCGTGCGGGGAATGGTCGGAGCCCGTATGCGTGATCGCCGGCAAGGGCTTCATTGACCCCTGCCCCCTTTGGGACGACGACGGGCGCGTCTGGCTCGTCCACGCGTGGGCGAACAGCCGCTGCGGCATCAAGAGCGTGCTCCACGTGTGCGAACTCAACGCCGACTGCACCGCCTGCATAAGCGACCAGGTGCGCGTGTTCGACGGGCGGGAGAACGGCCAGACTACGGTGGAGGGCCCCAAATTCTACAAGAAGGACGGATGGTACTGGATCTTCGCTCCCGCCGGAGGAGTCAAGACCGGCTGGCAGATTGCTATGCGCTCGCGCGAGGTCCTGGGACCGTATGAATATAAGGTAGTCATGGAGCAGGGACAGACCGACATCTGCGGCCCGCACCAGGGCGGATGGGTAACCGACACCGCCGGGGACGACTGGTTCCTGCATTTCGAGGACAGGTACGCCTGGGGCCGGGTAGTCCACCTGCAGCCTATGGTCTGGGGCGGAGACGGCTGGCCCGTAATCGGCGAAGACAGCGACGGAGACGGCATCGGGAACCCCGTGGCGCAATGGACCAGGCCGGCAGGCGTCCGGGCGGCAGACTTCAAGGCACCTCCGGCAAAGCCGGGGAAGCCGGGAAAAGTAAAACCGGTCTATCTCAGCCGCAGGGTCAGGAGCGCCGTGCCCGGAGGCCTGCTGCAGAGGCAGGGAGCCGG
>CADAFW010000156.1 GCA_902787295.1 uncultured Bacteroidia bacterium | reverse complement strand
CGATGCGAGGGCGGTGGCCGTGAAGACGGCGCCGCGCGGCATGTCGAGGGCGCTGAAGATGGACGGGTTGACGGCGAGGATGTACGCCATCGTAAGGAAGGTGGTGATGCCCGCTACGATCTCGGTGCGGACTGTATGCTTCTCGGGATTGAACCCAAAAGCCTTGGCGAGGAAATTAGCCATGGTCCGGATCCTTTAGAAAACCCACTTGGTACCGATGCAAGGCATTACGTGGAAGCCTTCCATTCCGGCGAAATTGTAGCTGAACTCGACCTCGCTGCCCACGTTGAAGTGGTCGAAGAGCTGGAACCATACCTGAGGCTCGGAGAGGACGACCATATGGTCATACTCGCACCATACATCCACGAATCCGGAGAAGCGGAGGCCGCTCAGGCCGAAGAGGTCCTGCATGCCCCAGACTGCGGTGAACTGCATGGGGACCTTGGACGGGAGGTTCACGAAATACTTGTACAGGAGCTTGAGGTTCAGCGTATTCTTGAAATCGCCGCTGTGCAGGAACCAGTCGAGTTCACGGGGAAGGCGCCCATCATATTGCCGAAGGTGCCGAAACCGCCGTTGTACTCCACCTGGAGGCTGAACGGTGCGAGACCGGTGTCACCCCAGAAGTTCAGGCAGCGCGCAATCTCGAAGTAAGTGTTGCTCGGAGAGACAACCTTGTTTCCATCCTTGTTGTTGTAGTCATAGTCGACGAAGAAGAAGGTGTTACCCCACTTGTCGGTATGGAAACCTTCAAGGGTCGTGGTGAAATGCTTGCGGCCAAAATCGTAGAAAGTCTGGAAATTGGTCTGGGCATTGGCCGTCTGGGACAGCGCCAGGGCAGCAACGGCTGCGATGAGAATAGTTGACCTTTTCATAATGAAAATATGGTTGGATATATATGTACAAACAAAAGGGTCCGGGCACGAGTGCTCAGACCTTGATGATTGATTCGACTTTATCCTCAGCAGGGAATACGCTGCGTCCTCCGAGTTCCTCGAGCTCGATGATGAAGTTGAGGCGGATGTCGGTCACGCCGAACTTCCTCACGAGCCGCTCCGTGGCCGCGGCGGTTCCGCCGGTGGCAAGGAGGTCGTCGTGGATGAGGACCACGTCGTCGGGACTGAGTGCATCGGTGTGGATCTCGATGCAGTCGGTGCCGTATTCCTTGGCGTAGGATTCGCGTATGGTCTCGGCGGGGAGCTTGCCCGGCTTGCGCGCCAGGATGAAGCCTGCACCTATCCTCGTGGCGAGGGCGGCGCCCAGCACGAAGCCGCGGGATTCCATGCCTACAACCTTGGTGATACCCTTGTCCTTATAAAGATCGGTAAGGATGTCCAGAAGCTCCTTCAGGCAGTCTGCGTCCTTGAAGAGAGTGGTGACGTCCCAGAAAAGAATTCCCTTCTTGGGGAAGTCGGGGACCGTGCGGAGATGTGATTTAAGGTTTTCTACACTCATAGTTTCTACGTGTACCCAAATTTAAGAATTTTCGTGATAATTGACTACATTTGTGTACCATGAAAATCAAAAAAATCAGCAAATCTTTTCAGAAGCACGCAAAACCCTCGGGGAGGAAGGTCTTTCCGCAGTTCACGGGCAAGGTCCAGATGACCCGCGAGGGCTATATATTCGTAATCATAGACGGTCAGGACGACGACGTGTTCGTCAAGGCATCCAAGACCCGCCGCGCACTGAACGGCGACATCGTCAGGGTCGCGGTGACCAGGGAAAGCGACCACGGGAAGCGCCGGGAAGGCGAAGTCGTGGAGATAGTGGAGCGCTCCAAGGCGCCTTTCGTGGGCATCCTGCACTACGTCGGGGCCCAGGCCTGGGTGCTGATGCAGGGCAAGAACATGCCTTACGACATCACCGTGGACGCGGAGCAGGCACGCGCGATGGGCGCGGAGCAGGGCATGAAGGTCGCCGCGGTGGTGGACAGGTGGGACAGGGGCGAGAACGAGCCTTCCGGCCACCTGACCGACGTGCTCGGAATGCCAGGGGCGAACGAGACCGAGATGCACGCCATACTCGCCGAGTACAACCTTCCCTACCGCTTCGAACCGGAGGTGGAGAACGCTGCGGAGGGCATCTCCGAGAAGATAGGCGCAGCCGAACTCAAGGGCCGCAAGGACTTCCGCAAAACGCTGACCTTCACCATCGACCCAGCCGACGCCAAGGACTTCGACGACGCCATCTCCTTCAAGCCGCTCGATAACGGCAATTATGAGGTGGGCGTGCACATTGCCGACGTATCGTACTACGTCAGGCCCGGCTCCCTGGTGGACAAGGAGGCCCGCAACCGCGGCACTTCCGTCTATCTGGTGGACCGCACCGTCCCCATGCTCCCGGAGAAGCTCTGCAACAAGCTCTGCTCCCTCCGCCCGAACGAGGACAAGCTCACTTTCTCCGCGGTGTTCGAGATCAGCCCGAAAGCGGACATCAAGTCCCGCTGGATAGGGCGCACGGTCATCTGCAGCGACTACCGCTTCGACTACGACCAGGCCCAGGAGATCATCGAGGCGGGCAAGACCCGCTCCGACATCGAGACCGCCATCGTCTCCCTCAACGCGATAGCCGCGATCCTCAAGCAGAAGCGCAGGAAGCTCGGCGCCATAGACTTTGACCGTCCGGAGATGAAGGTGGAGGTGGACGAGACGGGCAAGCCGGTGCGCGTGTACCAGAAGCGCAGCAAGGAGGCCAACTGGCTCATCGAGGAGTTCATGCTCCTCGCCAACAGGACCGTGGCCGAATTCATAGGCACGGGCGGGCAGATGAACGGGGTGGCGCAGAAGAACGCCAAGACCTTCGTCTACCGCGTGCACGACGAGCCGAACGAGATCAAGCTGGAGGGCCTGCGAGTGTTCGCGAGGGGCTTCGGCTACAAGATGGACGGCGATATTTCCGGAGGCAAGAGGGCGGCGGAAGCGCTTGACGAGCTGCTTGCATCATCTGCGGGCAAACCGGAGCACGAGGCATTCGCCAACCTCGCCCTGCGCGCTATGGCCAAGGCCGTCTACAGCACCGACAACATAGGCCACTACGGCCTCGCCTTCAAGTTCTATACGCACTTCACCTCCCCTATCCGCCGCTACCCCGACCTCATGGTCCACAGGCTGCTGGCGATGTACCAGGACGGCGCGGCGAGCCAGAAGAAGGACAAGTTCGAGGAGGAGTGCCAGTACGCCTCAGCCCGTGAGCAGGTGGCCGCAGACGCCGAGCGCACGAGCATCAAGTACAAGCTCGTGGAGTTCATGCAGGACAAGATCGGGCTTGAGTTCGACGGAGCCATTTCCGGCGTCACCGAGTGGGGAATGTACGTGGAGATCGACGAGACCCACATCGAGGGTATGGTTATGCTGCGCGAAATGAAGTCGGACTTCTACGAATTCGACGAGGCGCGCTATTGCGTGACCGGCCGCCGCACCCGCAGGACATATCGTCTCGGGGACCGCGTAAGGATCAAGGTAAAGGCCGCCAACCTGGAGATGCGCACGCTCGACTATGAGCTCATAGAGCCCGAACTCACGCAGGAAGAGCTGGAGGCTGAAGCTTCAAGGCCCTATTTCTATTCCGGATTGGAAGATGTCGGCGTGAAAAAGCCCAAGCGCTCGCACCCGGGCCGTTCCGCCAAGGGCTCATCCCGCCGCGGCGGCAGCCCGAAACCTAAAAAGGAGCCGCCGACCCCGAAGAAAAACTCCGGCAGGCGAAGGTAGCGGGAGAACGGGAATGTACGCGCACCAACACCGAACGGCGTACCGACCTGATCGGCCATCTCAATCACAAACAGATGCCCGGACAAGCCGGGCATGACGGGAAAGGGTGTCCAAATCTATCTTAAGAAATCCATTCTCCTAAAAACTCCGGTTCGCCGCCCCAGGGAGTGAAGTAATACTTCCCGGTGCCGCCAATAAATTGGACATCAATATAATAACCATCCTTGCCGACGGCGAACTCCAGGATCTGTGGAGAGGTCAGATACCACCAGAAGCCCCCATAGTATGACCGGTACGCCGGAACATACTTCCTTACCATATCCAGCCGCCGGGCCCTTTCTTTCCTGTCTTCTTCCGTCACCTCTGCCCAGGGCTTTTTTCTCCTTTCAAATCGCAGCTTATTATCCTGGTACGGGGTCAGGACGCAATAAGG
>CADAFW010000155.1 GCA_902787295.1 uncultured Bacteroidia bacterium | reverse complement strand
GGACCGAGGATGAGGGCGGTGTAGCAGGTCTTCAGACCGAACTCGCTGCCGATGAGGAAATAGGCCATCACGAGCAGTATGGCGTTGACTATCAACACCATGGTCGAGACCTTGATGTTCAGCCCGAGGCCTTCCAGGATTGCGCTGAGCACGATGGAGAGGCCGGAGATGCTTCCGATTACGAGTTTGCTGGGGACCAGGAAGTAATACACCGCAGCCGCGGCCACGAACATTCCTGCGGTCATGATGATGAGTTCCTTCCAGAACTTCCACGTACCGAGGGCGCTTACGCCCGTTTTCCAGATATCGTTTATCTTGGACATTGCCTAGAGATTCTTGTCTGCGAAATCAAGTATCCTGTCCCAGTCTTCGGGGATTATAGTGTGCTTGGCGTCGGTCACGTGGCCGCCCAGCTTCGCGGTGGCCTTGGAGCCCCAGAGCTTCCATACCTTCCTTGCCGCAGCGGCCGCTGCCTGCTCGCCGTCGGGGTTGAGCCAGGTGGCCTTCGCGGCGGAAGCCACGTAGAGGGGACGCGGCGCCACGAGCGCGAGCAGTTCGTGCTGGTCGAACGGCAGGGCGCTTTCGTTGTTGTTGTATTTCTTGTAGTTCTCGCAGTACCAGTGCGGGAAATGGCTGTTCATCGCATAGATCGTCTCGCCGATGTTGTGGCGGGCGAGGGCTGCACCGCCGCAGCCGGACTGGATGCTCACCACCATTGCGAAGCGCTCGTCCCTGGCGCCTGCCCAGAGGGCGGCCTTGCCCATGCGGGAGAAGCCGGTCACGGCCACGCGGCTCGCGTCCACGCAGCCCGCTTCCTCAAGGTAGTCGAGCGCCCTGCTGAGGCCCCAGGCCCATTCTGCGATGTTGCCCCAGGTGTATTTCCTGTCGAAGTTGGCCTGCACGCCATTCACGCGGGAGTCCTCGAAGTCAGGGTCGGCGTCATCGGCGCAGAAGGTCGCGAACGCATAGCCTCGGCTGAGGAGTTTGCGTACTTCCCATTCGGAGGCGGAACTGCCCCTGGCGACCCTGGGATGGATGCCGTAGCGGGAGTACTGGCCCTTGTCCACGAGGAGGATGTCGGCGTCGTCGCAGACGCTCTCGTTGCCGCGGAAGTTGAGCCCGAGGAACACCGGTGCGTCGGTCCTGCCTGCGGGATAATAGAGCAGCAGGGTGAGATAGCGGTCCTTCTTGGGGGTGTAGCAGATGCGTACCTGCCTGCGGACGGCGAGTCCGTCAAATGCGGGGGTGTCTTCCTCGATGACCTGGAAACTCAGCGCGTCCGGCCTGCCGGGAGCGGTGCCGTACATCTCGTTCTCGAAGAGCCCGAGCAGTTCGGGACGGCGCTTTTCCGTCCAGGCCTTGGCGTTCCGTACCTTCTTCCCGTCAGCGAACCGGAGCGGGTCCGGAAGGGTGTAGGCGGCCACCTTGGCGGGGTCGTTGTTGACTTCTATCTTCTCGCCGAAGCCTATGTCGGTCACGGCGTAGGGGTTCTTTACGGCTGCGTGAGCGGCTGCGCGGGCCATCTCCGCACGCTCTTCGGAGAGCGCTTCCGGCTTGTAGGGATTGCCGAGGACGCTGCGTCCGGTGAGTGCCTCGTACCAGGTGAGGGCGGCGAGATAGCGGCCGATGGTGTGGTTGAGGTGGAAGCCGTCGCGGGTGCAGTTCTCGCGGTCGCGGGTGGCGCGGAGATTCTGTACGGCGGTGCCGCTGGGGATGACTCCGAAGCCGTAGATGTCGCACACGCGGGAGCTGCATTCCATAATGGCGCGGTACATCTTCATCTGGTCGCAGTCGTAGCGCGGAAAGTCGCCGTGGGTAGCTCCCTTGGCGTAGGCCCAGGTCTGGTGCCACCAGATCTCCGCCTGCGGCGCGCGCTTGCGGACATAGTTCACCATCTCATTGAGATAGGGCTCGTATGTCATCTTCTCTCCCGAGAGGCCGCTGACCTGCTGGAGGGTCACGATGTCCCATTTCTCGTCGGCAAGGGCCTTGGAGAGGGGGAACTTCTTCTGGTTTACGCGCACTCCGTCGGTGCCTACCTTGCGGTAGTCGTAGTCGGGGGTGTCCGCCAGGGCGTTGCCGTAGTGGCGCTCGAGCGAGCAGCCGCCTATGTACATGTTGCCTATTATGAGCTCCTGCCCGTCAGCCTTGGCTATCTCGTGGAGGTTCTGCTCCACCGCGTCCTGGGAGAAGCTGTTGCCTATTGCGAGGATGCGCAGGGTGTCCTTCTGGACAGCGCCAACTGCGGTGCCCAGGAGAAGGAGCACCGCAGAAAGGAATAAGTTGAGCCGTTTCATCTGAAGATATTAGAACGGGAGGTCGTCGGAACCCTCCATATTGAGGTCGATAGGGGCTTCCTGGGGCTTGGCCGCAGGCTGTACGGGTGCCTGGGGTGCCTGGTATGCGGGCTGCGCCGGAGCCGGTGCGGGTGCCTGATAACTCTGCTGGTATCCGCCGCTTCTCTGGCCCTGGTAGCCTCCGTTCTGCTGGTAGCCTCCCTGCTGGTATCCGCCCTGGGGATAGCCGCCGTCCTGCTGTTCGTCCGGGCGGCGTCCGAGGAGCTGGAGGTTGTCCACGGTGATCTCGGTCGTGTATTTCTTCACGCCCTGGGCGTCGGTGTAGCTCCTGGTCCTGAGGCGTCCTTCGATGTAGAGCTGGGTGCCCTTCTTCACGAATTTCTCGGCCACGTCCGCGGACTGTCTCCAGGCCACGATGTTGTGCCATTCAGTGTTCTCGCGAAGTTCGTTGTTGCGGTCCCTGTACCTTTCGGTGGTTGCAAGGGTGAATGTCGCGACTTTTGTTCCCTGGCCGTTCTGGCCGTTTCCATCAAGGTAACGTACTTCCGGGTCTCTGCCAACGTTACCGATAAGCATTACTTTGTTCAGTGACATAACGTTAAAAATTTAGTTTGAAGTTCAACATAGTTGCGCCCCGCGAGGGGGCGCGGAATCTTAGGCAAGTTAGGAAATTCCCTTGGATTATCTATCCTTTTCCGGCAACTTTTTTCATCGCCTCCACGTCGGGCTCCTCTCCCGTCATCAGGGCATATCCGGTGATGGCCTGGGCCAGGTGCCAGCTCGTGCCGGGAACGTAGGTGCAGCCCTCGGGAACGGGTATTCCTCCGGGGCCGAAAGCCGGGTCGCGGTAGTTCGCCTCGATCAGGACTTTCGCCCTGAGCCTGTCGGTGCCTTCCGCTGCGCGGGGGAGGGTGAATATGATGATGTCCGCCTCCGCGCCTCCGGCTATCTCGTGATGCCGCAGGACCTCGGTCTCGAATCCGAGGCTCTCCGCAGCGGCTTCCGCGGCCTTCCCTGCACCGCCGTAGCCTATCACCTTGACGCTGTGCATCCGTCCGACGCAGGCCTTAAGCAGCTCACGGACGCCGAGGTAGTCGGAATTGTGGGCGATTATACCTTCGGGGGACTTCACGAGTATGTTGGCCGCTCCCATCCGCTGCACCGCTTCGTCGGGGAAATCCGCCCTGGCGGCCGCGGGTGCCTTGAAAGGCGCGGTAACGTTGACCGACCTGTAGGGCCCTTCGATGAAGGTATTCCAGCAATGCTCGAAATCCGGGTCGCCGATCAGGTCATACGCATATTTTCCCGCATACGCGGCAGTGAACAGCGCGGGGCTCTTGGAATGCTCCACCG
>CADAFW010000154.1:3281-6985 GCA_902787295.1 uncultured Bacteroidia bacterium | reverse complement strand
GGCTACGACTACCTCGCCAACATCCGCCGCGCAGAGCTCTGGGCCAACGGCTCCTTCGAGTTCGGAGGCCTCTCCGGCAACATCGCCGGCTCCATCGGCCGCGAGTCATTCTGGCGCGAGGGCCTCGTCCGCAAGGGCCTCTTCGCCGGACTCGACGACAACGGCAACGTGATCCGCGACCCCAGGACCGGTATCGTGCTGACCAGCTATGACGCCAAGGGCAAGGTCATCACCTCCAAGGGCAAGTCCGACGTCTGCAGCTTCATCACCTGGTCCGCAAAGGCCGGCCTCGCCTATATGATCGGCGCGAGCCACAGGCTCTCCGCCAACGTGGGCTACTTCAACGACGCCCCGACCTTCAACGAGGCCTTCATCTCCCCGCGTACCCGCAATACCATAATGGACGGCCTCAAGACCAAGAAGATCTTCTCCACCGACGTCAACTACCAGTTCAGCACGCAGGGCTACAACATCCGCCTGACCGGTTTCTACACGACCATCAAGGACCAGAGCGACATGATGAGCTTCTACGACGACACGCAGCACTCCTTCACCAACTTCGCCATGACCGGCATCGACCAGAGGCACGCCGGCATCGAACTGGGTGCCAAGGTCCCGCTGCCCGTCACCGGACTCTCGCTCTCCGGCGTCCTCAGCTGGGGCGAGTACATCTACACCTCCACCCCGCACATGGTCCAGACCATGGACAACAGCGCCTCCATCATCCGTGATGCGGACGTGACCTACTGGCAGCACACCCCCGTCTACCGCAAGATCACCCTGGCCAACGGCACCGTCGCATACGACCAGGACCTCCAGGGCAACTACATCATAGAGTCCTACAAGAAGCACTACGTGCCCTCGACGCCCCAGGTGGCCAGCGAGATCGCGCTCAACTACAACAAGAACTACTGGTTCCTCGAACTCAACACCCAGTACTTCGCACGTTCGTTCCTGGACATGAACCCGCTCTACCGCACCACCTACGCCACCGCCGGCGGCGACGGAGTGGAGACCCCGGTGGAGGTCGAGTACATGACCGAGCAGGAGGAATTCCGCGTCGCGTTCGTGGTGAACGCCAGCGTGGGCAAGTCCTGGTTCGTGCGCGGACGCCAGGTGGGCTTCTCCCTCCAGGTGAACAACATGCTCAACAACCGCAGGGCCCTCACCGGAGGCTACGAGCAGACCCGTCTCATCAGCAATGCGGACAAGAACCGCTACTACCGCTTCGACTCCAAGTATTTCTACATGCCGGGAGTCAATTATATGTTGAACGTCTACTTCAGATTCTAGCACCATGAAAAAGCATCTCATCCTCATCCTTTCCGCACTGGCGCTCGTGTCCGTTTCCTGCGAGGAATTCGAACCCGTATATACCCTGAAGTACGACGATCCGGCGCCTCTGGCCACCCAGACCCTGACCCCGACGCACACCATCCGCCAGCTGGCAGCGATGTACAAGACCACGATCCCGTGGACCATCGACCAGAACATCATCATAGCCGGCAAGGTGTCCACCACCGACCAGCCGGGCAACTTCTACAAGAGTTTCTACATCCAGGACGAGACCGGCGGAATGGAGATCAAGATGGGCCGCTCGGCCCTCTACAACGACTACCTCCCCGGCCAGACGGTCTATGTCAAGTGCCTCGGCCTCACCCTCGGAATGTACGGCTACAAATCCGGCTCCTACGGCGGCCAGGGCATGGTCCAGGTGGGCTACAGCGACCCTTCCGGCTCCTATGAGACCTCCTACCTCGAGTCCCCGCTCATCATCGACGCCCACGTCATCCGCGGCGCGTACGGCGATCCGGTGCAGCCCGAGGTGATTAAAGAGAGCGACCTCCCGAAGCCGTCCAACACCCAGGCCACCAACAAGTACCTCGGCAAGCTCGTGACCCTCAAGGACCTCTACTACGGCCAACAGGCCTTCGTTCTCCTGTATCTCGACTACAACAAGAACACCAAGGAATCCTCCAACCGCATCTTCGTCAGCGACGATACCTGGGGAGTCACCACCTGGGCGATGTCCCAGACCAAGATGACCGAATACATCACCAGCGGCGTCTGGGACGAGATAAGCATAGGCAACGCCGGCGACTACAACTACGGCAAGGTCGGCGACCTCAAGGGCGACGGCAGCTATCCCGGAGTGCAGAAGTCCGCATACAGCGTGAGTCAGTACTTCAGCATGGGCAATACCGAGATCCAGGTCCGCACCAGCGGCTACAGCAAGTTCGGCGACCTGGAGATACCCGAGGACGTGCGTGCCGGCCAGCGTGCCATCGACATCACCGGCATACTCACCCTCTACCAGGGAAGCATCCAGTTCGTAGTCAACTCCGAGAAAGATTTCGTCTATTCCGACACGCATAAGCCCCTGTACGAATAATGAAGAAACTGATAATCGCCGCGGCTGCGGCACTCGCAATGACAGCTTGCACAAGCACCCCCAACCCGTTCCTCACCGAATGGGATACCCCTTATGGAATTCCTCCGTTCGACAAGATCAAGGTCAGCCACTACATTCCCGCCATCGAGGCCGGAATCAAGGAGCAGGCTGCCGAGATAGAGGCCATCATCGCCAATGAGGCCGCTCCTGACTTCGAGAACACCATAGCGGCCCTCGACCGCAGCGGCAAGACCCTCGGCAGGGTCACCGCCATCCTCTTCAACGTCAGCGAGTCGGATGCCGTCCCCGAGATCCTTCCCATAGTGGACAAGGCCCTCCCGATGGTTTCCGCCCATTCGGACGACATCTATATGAACGCGGCCCTCTTCGAGCGCGTCAAGGCGGTCTATGAGGCCGACCAGAGCGCCCTGACCCGCGAGCAGCAGATGCTCCTCAAGGAGGTGTACGATGCCTTCAAGCGCAACGGCGTGGACCTTGATGCAGAGAAGCAGGCCCGCCTACGCGAAATCAACAGTGAGCTCGCTTCCCTCGGCAACGCCTTCGGCAACCATCTGCTTGCCGAGAGCAACGCCTACAAGGCCGAGACCGGCAGGTCCGTCGCAACCTACTATGACGATATGGCCGTGACCGCTGACCGCGCCCTCCGCGAGAAGATGTTCCGCCTCTATTCTATGCGCGGCAACAACGGCAATTCCGACGACAACAAGGCCACGGTGCTCCGCATAATGGAACTCCGCATCGAGAAGGCGCACATCATGGGTTACGACAACCCCGCGCAGATGATACTCGAGGACAAGATGGCCCGCGACCCTCAGACCGTGGATCCCTTCCTCGCCAGCATAATGGAAGCGGCGATGAAGCGTGCCAAGGAGGAAGTGCGTGACATGCAGAAGGTCATGGACGAGGACATCGCCGCGGGCCTGCTTCCCGCCGGCAGCACTGTCCAGCCCTGGGACTATATGTACTATGCCGAGCGCATCCGCAAGGCCCGCTATGCCTTCGACGAAGCCGAGGCGATGAAGTACTTCAAGATGGAGAACGTCCGCGCGGGCGTCTTCGGCAATGCAAGCAGGATGTACGGCATCAGCTTCGAGCCCATTCCCGGCGTGCCTCTCCACAATCCCGAGGCCGAGGCCTTCAAGGTCTGCGATGCCGACGGCTCCCTGCTCGGAGTGATCATCACCGACTATTTCACCCGCGACACCAAGCGCGGCGGAGCGTGGATGACCAACTATGTCGAGCAGTACGTGGACGCGGACGGCACCGAAGTGCGCCCCGTCATCGTGAACAT
>CADAFW010000154.1:0-3194 GCA_902787295.1 uncultured Bacteroidia bacterium | reverse complement strand
CTCCTCACCAAGTGCAACTACAAGGGCGTCAGCGGTACCAACGTCAAGCGCGATTTCGTGGAACTCCCGTCGCAGTTCAATGAGAACTGGGCCTTCCAGAAGGAAGTGCTCGCCACCTATGCGTTCCATTACGAGACCGGCGAGGTCATCCCCGATTCGCTCGTGGCCAAGATCAACGCCGCCGCCAACTTCAACCAGGGATTCACCACCGGCGAACTCTGCGCCGCCAGCATCCTGGACATGAAGTGGCACGAACTCTCCAGCGTCGAGGGCATCGACGTGGAATCCTTCGAGAAGAAGGTCTGCGAGGAGATGGGCCTCATCTCCGAGATCATTCCGCGCTACCGCAGCACCTACTTCAACCACATCTTCGGCGGCTCAGGCTATTCCGCAGGCTACTACAGCTACCTGTGGGCCGAGGTGCTCGACAAGGATGCGTTCGAACTCTTCAAGCAGAACGGCATCTACGACGCCGCCACCGCGATGAGTTTCCGCCGCAACATCCTCGAGAAGGGAGGCAGCGAGGAGCCTATGACCCTCTACCGCAATTTCCGCGGCTCCGACCCGGACACGGGGGCCCTGCTTCGCGCCCGCGGACTCGAATAATTTATACGGCCGGATGGAATCCCATCCGGCTTTTTATTTGTATCTTTGCGCCGCAAAAATGATAAAACTCAATACGATATGAAACATAAAGTACTTCTGATGATCCTCGACGGCTGGGGAGAAGGTCGCCACGACAAGTCCAATGCAATCTACACGCAGGGCGCGCCCTTCATCGACAGCCTCCGCGCAAAATATCCCATGTCCCATCTCCAGGCCTGCGGCGAATACGTCGGCCTGCCCGACGGACAGATGGGCAACTCCGAGGTAGGCCATATGAACCTCGGCGCCGGCCGCATCGTCTATCAGGACCTCGTCAAGATCAACATCGCCTGCCGCAAGCACGCCCTGCTCGAAAACTCCGAGATCAAGGCCGCCTACGACTATGTGAAGCAGTCTGGCAAGAAGCTCCATTTCTTCGGTCTCTGCTCCCATGGCGGCGTGCACTCTTCCCTCGACCATCTCTACGAATTCCTCGCCGAGGCGAAGAACATGGGCCTCGAGGACGTCTATGTGCACTGCTTCATGGACGGCCGCGACACCGATCCCCATTCCGGACTCGGATTCGTGAAGGAACTCGAGGAGAAGATGGCGCAGACCGCCGGCAAGGTGGCCACCGTATGCGGCCGCTTCTACGCGATGGACCGCGACAAGCGCTGGAACCGCATCAAGGAAGCCTACGATATGCTCGTGGACGGCAAAGGTGCCCAGTTCGAGAGTGCGCTGGAGGGCATCCAGGCATCCTATGACGCCGACGTCACCGACGAGTTCATCAAGCCCATCGTGATCACCAGGGACGGCAAGCCCCTCGCCAAGGTGGAGGAAGGCGATTGCGTGATCTTCTACAACTTCCGCAACGACCGCGCCCGCGAGCTCACCAATGTGCTCACCCAGAACGATATGCCCGAGGAAGGCATGAAGCGGGTGCCGCTCTATTATTGCTGCCTTACCCCCTACGATGCCTCATTCACCGGGCTCCATATCCTCTTCGACAAGGAAGAGGTCGCCGATACCCTCGGAGAGACCGTCTCCAAGGCCGGACTCAACCAGCTCCGCATCGCCGAGACCGAGAAATACGCGCACGTCACCTTCTTCTTCAACGGCGGCCGCGAGACCCCGTTCGAGAACGAGGACCGCATCCTGGTGAACTCCCCGAAGGTCGCCACCTACGACCTGCAGCCGGAGATGAGCGCCATCGAGGTCACCGACAAGCTCTGCGGCGCCATCCGCAGCGAGAAGGAGGATATGATCATCCTCAACTTCGCCAACGGCGACATGGTGGGACACACCGGAGTCTACAAGGCCATCTGCAATGCCGTAGGCTGCATCGACGGCTGCGTCGAGGCCGTAGTCACCTGCGCCCTCGCCCACGGCTACGTGGTGCTCCTCACCGCAGACCACGGCAACGCCGACTATGCGGTCAACGAGGACGGCACCCCGAACACCGCCCACTCCCTCAACGAGGTGCAGTTCATCGTCATCGGTGCCGGCGACGAGGTCAAGACCGTGAAGGACGGCGCGCTCTGCAACGTCGCTCCCACCATCCTCAAGCTCATGGGAATCCCCCAGCCTGCGGCCATGACCGCGGAGCCGCTCATCTAGTTTATGTACAAGTTCAAGCCCATACTCAAGACCCTTGTCTGGGGCACCGAAAGCTGGGTGCTTTCCGGTGTTCCGGGCAACGAGTCCGTGGTGGCCGAGGGCCCCGATGCCGGCAAGAAGATCACCGACATCTTCCCCGGGCAGTTCCCGCTCCTGATCAAGTTCATCGACGCCCACGACGACCTGAGTATCCAGGTGCATCCGGACGACGAACTGGCCGCCAGGCGCCACGGCTGCAAGGGAAAGACTGAGATGTGGTATGTCATCTCCGCTTCCGAGGGGGCCCATCTGCTGAGCGGCCTCAAGGAAAAGATCGACGCCGACAAGTACGTGGAGCTCGTGGAGACCCACAGGATCGTGGATGCCCTGGCGCGCTACGACGTCAGCGCCGGCGACGTGTTCTACCTGCCTGCAGGCCGCATCCATGCCATCGGCGGAGGTTGCTATATCGCCGAGATCCAGGAAACGAGCGACATAACCTACCGCATCTACGACTACGGCCGCCTCGGCCTGGACGGCAAGCCGCGCCAGCTGCATACGCAGGAGGCGAAAGATGCCATTGACTATACCGTCCATCCCGACTACCGTACCCATTACGAGGCGGAGCCTGACAAGTCGGTGGAGCTCGTGAAGTGCAGGCATTTCACCACTTGCCTGCTCGATCTCACCAAGCCTTTCGTGCAGGAACTCGACGCCTGCGGCGATTTCCTTATCCTCATCTGCCTCGAAGGCGAAGGCAGCGTGAACGGAACCTCGTTCCGGCACGGCGAGGCCATACTCCTTCCCGCCTCCGACGGTCGTGCCGAGATCATTCCCGATGGCTGCCTGAAACTGCTCACTACGCACGTGTAGGCGGTATGCGGCACTCGCGGACAATCCGGCTTCTTATAGCCATCCTGGTCGTTTTCTTTTCGTTTGCCACGACGGAATCGTATGCGCAGCGTGTGCCTTATGGATTCCGCTATTTCGGGGTAGACGTAAGCAGAAGT
>CADAFW010000153.1 GCA_902787295.1 uncultured Bacteroidia bacterium | reverse complement strand
GGGGAAGAGCAGCGCCCCGATGAAATCAGAGAGGGCGCCGACGATGCCCCCGGCCAGAGGACCGTAGAGAATGGCGGCGATCACCACCGGAACAAAGCCAAAGCCGATCTTGATGTTCCAGGCGTTGATGGAGAGAAAACGGGACAGAATGACCTCGATGGCGATGAGCATGGCGAGCGTGGTGAGGGTACGGGTGGTAAACTTCTGCTTAAACATATGACAACTCCTTTCATGACGGAGTGCCACGAAAGGAGCTGTTGGGGACAGGATTCCTCTGGTGGCAGCGGATGCGAACAAGCACCGCGCACAGAACTGTGCTTCGTCCGGCGGCGACCTCCCATCCGCCGGCACTTAACGCGCTTGCTCTACTCTGACAACAAATACAACTTGTATATAAAGGAAAGCTTGTGCTTTGTCAAGCGTTTTTTATGGCTGTTTCGGCGGCTTCGATCACATGCTTGCACAGCACGGCCGCAGTAACCGAGCCTACCCCGCCTGGGACCGGAGAGATGGCCCGGACTTTCGACACTACGGAGTCAAACCGGACATCTCCGCAGATCCCGCCGCCCGGGGCGGCATTGACGCCGACATCGACAATGATCTGGTCAGGGTGGGTAAAACGCGTATCAACGATGCCGGGTTCCGCTTAATCTTCCCGTTATCAAATGCGAACTTGAAAAACGTCTTAATCTTCTTCAAATAGCCAGCGGCAGTGCTTTTCTCGTACCGCTTTAACACCCCGGACTCATAACGTTTTAGGTCAGTAGTCGTTATCCGGCTCACGGCAGTATCAGGGGTCGTGTTGGTCAGTTCGTAAAACAACTTCTCTGTCATGTGGTGCCTTGACAGCGTCCTCCGGTCTCGTATTTCTCCGCTCCTATATTTCTCCTCAACATAGCCGGTGTATTCGCCGAACATATCCCCGAGCGTATATTCCTTTCGTACTCCGCCACGCTTGAAAAACTCTTTTAGCCGGTCAGCGGTCAGTTCATACCCTTCTGCCTGCATCTCATCGGCATACTGATTAAATAACTGCCTCTGCTGGTTGATATACTTCTTTATCTCGTTCTCGCCACGTTCAGCCACCGCTCTTTTGTATTCGTCGGGGTTGTACTGGCGTTGCAGTTGGCAGTATGTCCTTTGTCCGTTGATGATGATGCACGCCTTTACCGGTGCTAATCCCGTTTTCTTCCGTGCGTCTTTCTCAAAACAATAGAAACTGATGTTAAATGTCTGTCTCTCTGCCATAGGGTTCAAAAAATGTTGTTCCTTCTGTCTCGTATATCCCTTTCAGGGGCATAGGACGTACAAATATAGGTTCAATTTATTTTGGTAGCAACGATTTTTGTTAGAAAATGGTAGCAACCTGAAAAATGGTAGCAAATAACGCACTTTTAGGTGAGGAAATAAAACTGGTAGCAAGTTTTAGAAACCAAAAATCCCCGTCCTACGTATGTAAAACAGGGATTTCCTTAAAGATTGTGCTCCCTTAGGGGCTCGAACCCTAGACACCCTGATTAAGAGTCAGGTGCTCTACCAACTGAGCTAAGGAAGCAATATTTCAATGACTCGTGACCCGTTCGGGGCTCGAACCCGAGACCCCCACATTAAAAGTGTGATGCTCTACCAACTGAGCTAACGAGTCCTCCATTTCAATTTGGGACTGCAAAGATAGGAAGAAATTGAAAAGATGCAAAAATTTTCAAAGTTTTTTTGGAAAAACTACTTTTCCGGGATCCACTCCGAAGGGGCCTTGCCCGTCATCTTCTTGAAATTCCTCGCGAAAGCCGAGTGGCTGCCGTAGCCGCACTGTGCCGCGATGTCTCCCAGGCTCATCCCGCTTCCCGCCTCGGAGAGCAGCATCTGCGCGTAATGGACCCTGTAGCTGTTGACGAATTCCGGGAACGAGAGGCCCGTGACCTGGTTGATGCAGCCGGAAATATAGCTCCGGTTGCTTCCGCATACGGAGACCAGGTCCTCCATCCTCAAGTCCGGGTTGAGGTAGAGCCGGGACGATTCCATCGCATCGCAGATCTTTGCGAACAGCTCCCTCGTCTGCGCGGTGACGCCGTCCGGAATGCCGTCGTCCTCCCCATCTTCCAGGTCACGGGCGGACGGGCGCGTCCGGTTTCCGAAGAAAGCGAACGCTATGATCTGAAGCAGGACCAGAATGACCGGAAACACTGCGTATATCAGGCTGAATCTCATATCAACTCATTCGTTGTGCATAGCGGCGGCGGCTTCGTCCCGCAGGCGCTTGCGGTAGAGCTGCCAGCTGTTCCAGACATTGTGCCAGATGCTGTAGAATCCGCCGGCTACGGATACCACCGGCTCGAGGAAGGTATATCCCATCCAGATGGAGAAGACGGTGTTCTTCTGACCGAGCGCCTGCGATGCGGATATCTCGCAGCCGTATTTCTTCCCGATCTTGCGCCCCGCCCAGAACTGGAAGATGCAGGCGGCCAGCGAAGATATGCCTATGCCTGCCAGCACCCAATTGCTGCCGTCGAAGTGGACTATGGCGCGGGTGCTCATCAGGATGGCGAGGGTGAGGCTGAAGCCCCAGATGTAGAATGACCAGTGGACTTGCGCCAGCAGCCAGCCGTGGAACTTCGGCAGGAAACGGCGGATGAACCAGGCGGCCAGGCAGGGGAGGATGAGCAGCGGGAAGACCTTGGCGAGTATCCTCAGGAAGGCCGCGAAGAATGAGAGCCCGTTCTCCGGGTAGATCAGCGGCACCACCAGCGGCACGGCCACGGCCACCAGCAGGTTGATGATGATGGTGTAGGTCACCACCTCGGCCATGTTGCCGCCGAGTTTGCCGGTCATCACGGCGCAGGCGGTCGCGGTGGGGCAGATGAGGCAGAGCATGGTGGATTCCAGGATGATGTGGTTGTCCCAGATCCACGCTCCGGCGCCCGTGTCCTGGTTGTGCGCCGCCCAGGCGAGTGCAAGGCCGAAAAGTGCGAACAGGCCGCCCTGGATGAGCAGCAGCCAGGCCTGCCAGCGGTGCGGCTTGAGGTCGCGGGGCTCGATCTTGCAGAAGCTGAGGAAAAGCATCAGGAAGAGCAGCACCGGCTGCAGTTTCCTGCAGATGACTTCGAGCACGGGGCCCGCCGGATGCAGCGCGGGGATGGCGTGGTACAGCAGGTACGCGCAGGCTCCCGTCACTATCCCGATGACGAGCAGCCAGTTCTTCACGAATCGTATGAACCTGCTTTCCGGCATACCCTAAAAAACGGCACAAAAGTAACAATTAGTCGGGAAATTCGTATCTTAGCAAGATAGAAAACACAAGCATATGAAGAATATGGGATTCCTCAGGGTCGCGGCCGCCATGCCGGTGGTCCACGTCGCCGACCCGGAAGCGAATGCAAAGGAGATAATCGCCCTCGCCGACACCCTTGCCGCCGAAGAGCCTTCCGTGATAGTCTTCCCGGAACTTTGCGTCACCGGATACAGTTGTGCGGACCTTTTCGCGCAGCAGGGCATCATAGGCGGCGCGGAGAAGGCCATCGCCGACATAGTGGACTATACATCCTCCAACCCCGCCCTGATCGCGGTCGGTGCTCCTGTGAGGCACCGCGGCAGGCTGTTCAACTGCGCCGTGCTCTTCCGCCGGGGCAGGATACTCGGAATCGTTCCGAAGACCTACCTTGCCGGCAGCGCGGAGTTCTATGAGCCGCGCTGGTTCGAGTCCGCGCGCGTGCTGCCTTATGACGGCGTGGA
>CADAFW010000152.1 GCA_902787295.1 uncultured Bacteroidia bacterium | reverse complement strand
CTGAGCACCTCCGAGGCGGCAATGATTGACGACATCCGCGTCAACACGGACGGAATCGCCTCCCTGGCAGGCCTGGAGAGCTTTCCCAACCTCACCTACCTCGATGCCTCCGGAACAAGGACGGGGGACACCGGCGCCGGCCTCCTGTCTTCCATCGACGTCTGTTCGAATTCCAAATTAAGCGTGATCTACGCCCCGCACAACCGGATCAGCAGCCTTATCCTGCCAGACGACCCGCAGGCGCTCACCCGCCTGGAGCTCCCAGTCAACCGTCTGGAAAGCATCGACTTACGCTCCTGCTCATCGCTCTCCCTGGTCAGCCTTGCGTCAAACCTCATAGTCTCCATAGACGTCAGCGGGATGGACGCACTGGAAGAGCTTCACCTCGACGACAACCCTTTGCAGCGGATAATCCTCGGCAACAAAATGCTGCGATACATCAACCTGCAAGGTACAAGCATAACCGAGGTGGATTTCTCCCGATGCCCTCGCCTCGACCTCGCGGACTGCAGCGGCTGTCCCGACCTCAAGACTATCCACCTCGCCAAGGGACAGGTAATCGGAACCATCCGCAAAGACGACACAGCAAGCATTGTTTACCATGATGAATGATTCTCCCGAACTGGACTTTCTCAAAGCCGAAACCGCGCGGACATTCGCCGGCAGGCTGAAAACCAGCACAGACTTCGAAAGCCTTTCCGCCGATATCGAGAAGCGCTCCGGAGCCCTCATATCGGTTTCCACCCTCAAGCGTCTGTGGGGCTACATCAAACCGCAGGGCCTTCCCAGGCTCTCGACCCTGGACCTGCTTTCGCAATACTCCGGACGGGACAACTTCGCCGCCCTGTGCAAAGAGCTGGCGGACGGGTCTTCGTTCCTGAGTACGGAAACGGTAAGGGCTTCCGACCTTAAGCCGGGAACAGAAATCATCCTCCGCTGGTCCCCGGACCGCATAGTCAGGATCAACTATCTGGGGGACAACAAGTTCCGCGTCCTTGACGAAGGCACATCAAAGCTCCGGGCGGGCGACGTTTTCCGCGCCGAGGCATTCCTCAAGGGGCATCCTCTTTACCTTGACGGCATAGACCGTGGGGACGACAGGCTGCCGCCTTACGCGGCGGGATTGAGCAACGGCATTACAAGTATAGAAATCCGCACTATTTAGCCTCGATTATTTCCGTAGCCTGACGGAAAAGTTCATCGATCACAGCCGGATCGGAAACGGCGGGAGATTCCTTCACCACGACGGTATCGACAGCATCAGCCGGGGACTCGACGGTCAGCCCGTGAGAACGGAATGTGACAGCGACGACGGCTATGACCACCAAGGCAACCGCCAGCCAGACAAACCACGGACGGCGGTGCAAGGCGGCTTTCACTTCGTCGGCAGACTGGTAACGGCGCGACGGATCCGACGCCATGCAGCGCCTGGCAACCCCGCGTTTCCCGGGCAGCAACTCCCACAGCACCTTGCCCAGCGACCATATATCCGATCTCGCATCGGCGTTCAGGCCGGCCAATACCTCCGGTGCGGCGTATGAGCCGGTACCGGCAGGTCCCTTCAGGGAGTACCAGCTGTCAGAATCGGACAGCCCGAAATCTATCATCTTGAGATTCTTCCCGCTCCGGGTTACCATAAGGTTGGTGAGCTTGATATCGCGGTGAAGTATCTGATGCGAGTGAAGATAGCCCACGGCGTCGCACAGTTGGTCGGCAAGGCGGAGCGCTGCGCTTCCGGAAAGCGGAAGGACTTTGTCCAAAGTATCGCCGTCTATCCATTCCAACTCGATGACATGCCCCAATCCGGGGTGCAGGAAGAATCTGTACACTTCGCAGATTCCGGGATGGGAAAGACTGCTGCCAATCCGGAACTCCTTGTCCAGAAGCGACTCATAAAGCGCGCGGCCACGGAACTCCGGCTTGAGGGCCTTGAGCACGAAATAACGGCCATCGCGGCTGACCTTGTAGAGTTCGGACCATCCGCAGGCGGAGCGGTGGATCGATTCCCACTCCTGAACCTGCCCCGTGAGCGCGGCGCGATCTGTGAAAAAGCCCGAATCTTCTGTCATCGACCCCAAAGATAACCTTTTTTGCGTACATTTGTGTCCGATGCAAGCCTTACGCCATACCCTTGTCGCCTTGGTGCTTCTGCTCTGGAGTGCCTCCGCCTTTGCGCAGGACGACTGGGACAAAGTGCTCGACCGCTACGAATCCATCTGCGTCCAATGTCTTGAAATGCGGAAGCAAATCATTGCCGGAGAAGCGGTTGCATCAAGCCGGGTGACGGATGCCCTGAGCGAGCTGAGCCACCTTCGCGGGCAGCTTCAGGCTGCAGGAGGCAGAATGAGCACCGCGCAGAAGAAGCGTTTCGATTCCATACGCAAGCGCTACGAGGCGGCTTCCGGTGAAAAGCGCCCCGGCGAAAGAAAAACAGCTGCTGCAGTAAGCAAGACGGCGGCGAAAAAGTCTGGCGGACAACATACGCCGAAGGAAGCGGCCTCTGCCGAACCGTCGCAGCAGGCACGGACTCCGTCGGGACCGTCCTTGAGTCACTTATCCGCCCCCGTAAGCGCACCGCCCCCCATACCGGCCAAGGAAAGCCGCCTTCCCGCCCGCATACCGGAAACCAGTCACCCCCCGGTTGTCCCGCCGGCGATAAGATTGGATGTCATCGCGCTTGCACAGATCGGCAGTTGTCTTTCGGAAGGCATCTTCGTAAGCATTTCCCAAGGCCAATGGGGCGGATATCTCAGCGTTCGCAGCAATTTCGTTCCTTCAGGCTCGTCGTACGGAATCAGTTCTGCGGGAGACATTGCCGGGGGAGGAAAATTCTGGGGCAACGGGGCCTCCCGCTATGGAACGTGGACGGCGAGCGGAGGCGTACTTTATCGCCCGTGCGGAAACGCGATTGGATTATGGCTTGGCGGAGAATATGCCTGCCGCACGCTTGCCTGGCAGGACATCGAAGGCCGCTGGGCCAGGGTCGAGGACTTCAGCGCCAGCTGTTTTTCCGCAGAAGCCGGAATCACAGCCACCTGGGGGCATTTCGACGCACTCGCCGGAGTATGCATCCAGAACAGCCTTGAATTCATATTGGGAGTGGGGGTTTCATTCTGAGTTTTCTCATTCAACTTTTATTCATTATCTTGCAGGAAACCACTTCCCCGCCATCTATGAAACATCTTCTCCTCCCGCTCCTATTTACATTCACACTGACCGCCGCATGCTCGCAAAACACCGCGATCACTCCCTCAGACCGTCCCTGCGCAGACCTGGAAACGGGGATGGAATTATTCGGAAGCTGGGCTGAGGATCCGGCCGCAATACCGTTTTCGTTCGATTACGGCGGAACGGCACACCATGGATTCAAAGGTCTCGAGCTTATCTCGAAAACCCTCTCGGAGACCCGTGAAAGCCACATCCTCAAGGCTGCCTACCGCCTGGACAACAACGTGGAAGTCAGCGTGGAAGCCCTGCTGAACAAGGAATTCGGAGAGACCGAGTATACCGTGTGGATAGAGAACAAGGGCACCGTCCCCAGCAAGGAAATCAAGGAATTCAATAGCGCCGTCATACGCTTCGAAGGCGAAAATCCCGTGCTCAGGGGCTGCCTCGGCGACCACGGGCATCTGTACGAGGACTACGTCACCGAACTCAATGACACCACCGTCAGTTTCATCTCCACCGGAGGAAGGGCCACCCACGGATGCTTCCCCTATTTCGACCTGGTCCACGGGGACGGAGGAACCCTCCTCGCG
>CADAFW010000151.1 GCA_902787295.1 uncultured Bacteroidia bacterium | reverse complement strand
CATAATCTTCTACCGGATGGATGCCGAACGCCGCCGGGCAGCCCTGCGCCTTTCCGACAGGGACGAAGAGATCCACTACGAACGCAGCAAGGTCAACGAGCTGCAGGTCAAGCTGATGCAGGCGGAGAACGAGCACGCGCAGGCAATGATGAGCATGCGCAAGGACAATATCAAAGGCATGGCCGAACTTGTGCGTAAATCCGGCGGCACCGGCAGGGACGACCTGTACTCCCGCATGGAGGAAATCGACGAGGATTTCCCGGCCCGCCTCGCCTTCCGCTACCCGCAACTCACTGAGAACGAGCGCAAACTGGCCTCCTTCCTGCGCTTGGATTTCTCCTCCAGGGAGATTGCCGTGATAATGGGGATCGAGCCCAAGAGCGTGGAGATAGAAAGGCACAGGATGCGCCGCAAGATGGGACTCACGCGCAACCAGAGCCTCACCGCGGTGATCAAAAGCATATAATACGCCCATGCATACCCATTCCCCGATTTTCACGCTGGCGGCCTGCCTGGTCCTGTCCTTCGGCGCCGCCACCCTGCAGGCCCAGGAAAAGCCGAGCCGCCACGCCGTCCCCGGCCACCGCTACCTCAAGGAATACTGGAACCAGTCGGAACTGTACCTGGAGCACCAGGCCTGGTACATGCTGGACCTTGCCGACCGGGCGCTGGACGAGAATCCGCCTGCCGTAACCACCAATCTTTCCCGCCGCATGGCGCTGCTGCTGGTGGACGCGGTCACCCACGAGCCCGCTCCCATCGACAACCCCGCCGTCCTGGATTTCCTCGGGCGCAGGATGCAGCGCGTCATAGACGACCTGGACCGCCCGCTCAGGGGCCGGAAGAGCCTGCGTATCTATAAACTCTACAACTGCGGCATCATTTTCCGGACGCGCGACCTGACCGTGGCGGTGGACCTGAACGGCCGCGAAGGCCGGCTCATCCCTGATGAAAAGATGGCGCAGATAGTTTCCAAGGTGGACATCCTCTTCTGTACCCACAACCATTCGGACCACATCGACTCCCACGTCCGGGACATGTGCCACAAGGAAGGCATCCCCATCTATGCGACTGCGGAGATCTTCCGGGACGACCCTGAAGTGCACCACGTCCGTTACGAAGAGCCCCGCCGCATAGGCATCGACCTGCCTGCGGGCCACCTGGAGGTGGATGTGCTGCCCGGCCATCAGGACGACGTGCAGAACAATATCTGGATCGTCACCCTCCCGAACGGCAGGGTGGTCGGCGCGACGGGGGACCAGTGGAAGAACGAGGGGAAGGATCTGCAGTGGCTCCGGGACATCCATACGCGCCTGCCCCGCATCGACGTCCTGGCGATGGACTGCTGGATCCACGACTTCGACGCCCACGTGGCCGCCTTCCGTCCCAGGCTGCTGGTCTCCCAGCACGAGAACGAGATAGGCGCCCACGGCATAGACCACCGGGAATCGTACTGGATGAGCCTGTACAAGAGCGAACACTTCCGGGAAGACTCCACTCCCTGCGTCCTGATGACCTGGGGCGAGTGGTTCGACTTCCGATAGCGAAATAATATGATTATATTTGTTTGATGAAACAGACAGTACTTGTATCCGGCGGTGCGGGCTTCATAGGGAGCCACGTCACCGTGGAACTCACCCAGGCGGGTTATGAGGTCGTCATCGCGGACGACTTCTCCAATTGCGACGAAACCAACTACAACGGCGTGTGCGCCATACTCGGCCGCAAGCTTCCGCTCGTGAAGATGGACTTCTGCGACGCGGCGGCGGTGGACAAACTCTTCGACGACTACAAGATTGACGCGGTCATCCACTTTGCGGCGTTCAAGGCGGTGGGCGAGTCCGTCGCCGAGCCGCTGATGTACTACCGCAACAACCTCACGTCCTTCCTGAACGTGCTCGAGCAGGCGCGCAAGAGGGGTTGCAACGTCCTCTTCTCGTCCTCGGCTACCGTCTATGGCGAGCCGGAGGAGCTCCCGGTGACGGAGAAATCCCCGCGCCAGCCGGCCACCTCTCCTTACGGCAACACCAAGCAGATGTGCGAAGACTTCCTCAGGGATGCGGTGAAGGCCTACCCGGGCGTGCGCGGCATAGCCCTGCGCTATTTCAACCCCATCGGCGCGCATCCGTCCGCCCTCATCGGCGAACTTCCGCGCGGGGTGCCCAACAATCTCGTGCCCTTCATTACTCAGACCGCCATCGGCAAGCGCGAGTGCCTCTCCATCTTCGGCAACGACTATCCCACCGAGGACGGCACCTGCAAGCGCGACTACATAGACATAGTGGACCTCGCCAAGGCCCACGTCTGCGCGGTGAAACGCATGCTCGACGGCAAGATGAAGGAGCCGTACGAGATCTTCAACATCGGCACCGGCCGCCCCGTTTCCGTGCTCGAGCTGGTCAATGCCTTCGAGAAGGTCAACGGGCTGAAACTCAATTGGAAATATGCACCCCGTCGCGCCGGTGACGTGGTCGCCATCTGGGCGGACCCGACCCTCGCGAACAAGGAACTCGGCTGGAAGGCGGAGCGCAGCGTGGAGGAAACCCGGCAAGTAGCGCGGCAGGCAGCGGATGTACATCGGTCTCATAAGCGACACCCACGGGGTGTTCAGCGACCAGTTCAAGGAATTCCTGGAGCCGGTGGATGTCGTCTGGCACGCCGGCGACTTCGGCGGAGGCCTCTCCTTTGCCGACTCCATACGGGAGTTCAAGCCCCTCGTGGGGGTGAGCGGGAACTGTGACGGGCAGGACATCAGGCTTGAGTTTCCCGCATATCAAGTGCTTCACGTGCAGGGACTTACCATACTGATGACACACATCGGCGGCAGCCCCGGCCACTACGACATCAGGGCGCGGGCGCTGATAGACAACTTCAAGCCGGACGTCTTCATCTGTGGCCACTCGCACATCGGCCACTCGCACATCCTCAAGGTGATGAGCGACAAGCAGCTGAACCTGCTCTACATCAACCCCGGCGCGGCCGGCATCCAGGGCTGGCACGTGGTCCGCACGGCGCTCCGTTTCAAGATAGAAGACGGGCAAGTGCGTGACATGGAGGTATTTGAGCTGCCGCGCGCCAATAATAAATTTTTTAAATAATTGTTGTTTAACTAAATAAAACTATTTACCTTTGCGCGTCAGAAGTAATTCTGCACAAATAGTTTAACTAGTTAAAACAAATCGTATTATGAAGAAGGTTATCATGGCTCTTGCTATCGCCTCCATGGCTATCTTCGCTGTCTCTTGCGGTAACAACAACGCAAAGAAGGCTGCTGAGGCTACCGAGGCTGCTGCAGAGGAGTGTGTCGAGGAGTGCAAGGACTGCGCCGACACCACTTGCGAGAAGTGCGCCGAGTGCTGCGATTCCCTCAAGGCCGCTGCTGAGCAGGTTGCTGAGTAAGTTTCATTACCCAACAATTTCAGAAAAAGGATGACTTGATAAAGCCACCCTTTTTTTGTTATATTTGCGTATATGGCAACGAAGGTGAAATCTGTCTGGTATTGCACGTCCTGCGGCAACGAGAGCCCGAAATGGATGGGCCGCTGCCCCGCGTGCGGAGAGTGGAACACGATGGTGGAGGCTCCGGTGGAGCAGAAGAAGGACCGGCAGGCTTCCAAGGGCAGGACGCCCGCTGTGGAGCGCAAGGCGCAGAACCTCAGGGACATCGACTATTCCCGCGAGGCCCGCATCTCCCTCGGCATGCCGGAAGTGGACCGCATACTCGGCGGAGGAATGGTGCCGGGGTCGCTGGTGCTCATCGGCGGCGAGCCGGGCATAGGCAAGTCCACCCTTTCCCTCCAGATCCCCCTCCGCTGCCCATCCCTCAGGACTCTCTACGTAACTGGCGAGGAAAGCGCCAAGCAGGTCAAGATGCGCGCCAACCGCCTCGGCGGCGACGATTCGCAATGCTTCATCTTCTGCGAGACCATGGTGGAGAACATCATCGCGGAGGCCGAAGCCATGAAGCCGGACCTGATGGTGGTGGACTCCGTGCAGACGATGTTCGCGGATTCCGTGGACTCCACCCCCGGCTCGGTCAGCCAGATCAAGGAAGTAGCCGCGGCGCTCCTGCGCTTCGCCAAGGACAGCGGCGTCCCCGTCATCCTCATCGGCCATATCACCAAGGACGGCTACATCGCCGGCCCCAAGATCCTGGAGCATATAGTGGACGTCGTGCTGCAGTTCGAAGGCGACAACCGCGGCTCCTACAGGATACTCCGCGGCATAAAGAACCGCTTCGGCAGCACCTCCGAGCTCGCAGTGTTCGAGATGACCGGAACCGGCCTGCGCGAGGTGGAGAACCCCTCCGAGATGCTCATCCCGATGCACGAGCAGGGCCTCAGCGGCACCGCGGTCGCAGCCATGCTGGACGGCACCAGGCCGCTTCTTTTCGAGGTGCAGGCGCTGGTTTCGTCCGCAGTCTACGGCACCGCGCAGCGCTCCGCCACCGGCTTCGACGCCCGCAGGCTCAACATGCTGCTCGCAGTCCTGGAGAAGCGCGCTGGCTTCCACCTGAGCGCCAAGGACGTCTTCCTGAACATGGCGGGTGGCCTCAAGGTCAGCGACCCCGCCTGCGACCTCGCGGTCATCTGCGCCGTGCTCTCGTCCAACTTCGACTTCGCCATCCCGTCCGACGTCTGCTTCGCGGGGGAGGTGGGCCTCAGCGGGGAGATACGCCCCGTCGCCCAGGCCGACCGCCGCATAGGCGAAGCCGCGCGCCTCGGCTTCAAGCGCATCTTCATAAGTTCCTATACATCAATGGATGAGAAAACACCGGCCTCCATCAAAGTGGTGAAGGTGGCCGATGTTCCCGCGCTCGTGAAAGCGCTCTTCAAGTAGCCGGGGGAGCTACTGAGTAATCTTCGCGTCTATCGCATCCAGGCGCTCCTGTGCGGGAGCGTAGCCGGCGTCCAGCGACATCCGGTAGTAGCGCCGTGCCTCGCGGTAGACCTCCTGGGCGTGCGCGGTGACCTTTTCCTTGTTCCTGCGCCAGGTGACGACGGGGGCGTTGTCGCCTATGCTCTCCAGGATCTCGCCGGCCTCGCAGAGCATCTTCGCCTGCTGCGCCACCGTCCTCTCGAGCTGTCCCTTTTGGTCGAGTATGGTCTGGTACTGGGTGTCGATGGTGTCCTTCTGCGCCTTGATCACGACTTCCTTGCCCGCGATCTCGCGCTTCAGGGTGCTGATCTGCTGCTCCTGCTCCTCGATGACCTTGTTGAATCCCTCGATCATCTTCGTGAATTCGCGGTTCTTGCCGGACATCACCGAATTGGACTTCTCCAGGGCGCGGATCTTGGCCTTGATGGCGTCGATGCTGCCTTCTATCTGGTCCGCCTGCGTCATCTTGGCGTTGCCGGACTCCAGGTCCATGCGCAGGTCGGCGGTCCTGCCGGAGATGGCGGCCAGTTCCTCGAGGATCTGGGTCATCTGCTTGTTCTGGTCCATGTACTGCTGCTGGAGGATGTCCTTGTCCTCCTTCATCTCCTTGAGCTCCTGCCGCAGGTCTTCCACCACGGATTCGCTTACGGTGCCCTCCTTGGGCCCGAAATTCATGCAGGAGACCGCCAGGGCCCCTGCTGCGAGGATTGCGAGTATTCTTATTTCGTGAGTGTGCATACCGTTCCTTTCTGTTCGAATCTGATGATAATCTTGTCTATGCTTTTCTTGGAGAACATTATCCCGTCGCCGAGGTCCCCGCTCCAGACGCGTCCGTCGTCGGTGATCTCGATGGGGAAGACCATGGGCGCATACTCGCTGAGCACGTGCAGGACGGGCTGTCCGAGGAAGTCGGTGTCTATGTAGCCGGCCATCCGCTTCACCTCGTCCCCGGTCTTCAGCTTGATGGTGTAGTTGCCGAGGATGTTCTCCACGGTGGCCTTGATCTCCTCCTCCTGCAGGGCCTCCTCGGTCCTGGTCTCGACGGCTTTCCTGGCCTTTGCGTTGTCCCGCAGGATATACGCAACGCCCGCCGCGGCGAGGAGCGCCACGACGACCGCGATGATCAGGATGTTTGACTTGTTTTTCTCCATATATGATTATAGGTTAGTCGGTTACATTTTTGCCATGGCCTGCTCGAGGTCGGCGATGATGTCGTCCACGTTCTCGATGCCTACGGAGAGGCGCACCAGGTCGGGGGCCACGCCGGCTTCGCGCAGCTGCTCGTCGCTGAGCTGGCGGTGGGTATGGCTGGCCGGATGCAGCACGCAGGTGCGGGCGTCGGCCACATGGGTCGCGATGGAGATGAAGTCCAGGTTGTCCATGAACCTTATCGCATCGTCGCGGGTGCCCTTCAGCCCGAAGGCAATCACGCCGCAGGAGCCGTTCGGGAGATACTTCCGCCCGAGTTCGTAGTATTTGTCCGACGGCAGGCCGCAGTAGTGCACCCAGCCCACCTTCGGATTCTTCTCAAGCCACTCGGCGACCTTCTGGGCGTTGGCGCAGTGCTGGCGCATACGCAGCGCAAGGGTCTCCAGTCCGATGTTGAGGATGTACGAATTCATCGGCGCGGGAATGCTGCCGAGGTCGCGCATCAGCTGGCTGACGAGCTTGGTGCAGTAGGCGAGCTTGCCGAGCCGTGGTAGCTCTCGTCGGGGGTGGTGAGGCCGGGGAACTTGTCCGCGTGGGCGTCCCAGTCGAAGTTGCCGGAATCCACCACGGCGCCGCCCACCTGCGCGGAATGGCCGTCCATATACTTGGTGGTGGAATGGGTGACGATGTCGCAGCCCCACTCGAACGGGCGGCAGTTGATGGGCGTGGCGAAGGTGTTGTCCACGATGAGGGGCACGCCGTGCCTGTGGGCCATCTTTGCGAAGCGCTCTATGTCGAACACGTTGCCGCCGGGGTTGGAGATGGTCTCGCCGAAGAAGCATTTGGTGTTCGGGCGGAATTCGGCCTCGATGCGCGCGTCGTCCCAGTCTGGGTCGATGAAGGTGCACTCTATGCCGAGCTTCTTCATCGTGACGCCGAAGAGGTTGTAGGTGCCGCCGTAGATGTTGCAGGAGGTGATGAAGTGGTCGCCGGCCTCGCAGATGTTGAACACCGCGTAGAAATTGGCCGCCTGGCCGCTTGAGGTCAGCATCGCGCCCACTCCGCCCTCCAGCGCGGCGATCTTCTTCGCCACGTTGTCATTGGTCGGGTTGGCCAGGCGCGTATAGAAATATCCGTTGTCCTTCAGGTCGAACAGGCGGGCCATCTGCTCGCTCGTGTCATACTTGAAGGTAGTGCTCTGGATTATGGGCATCTGCTGCGGCTCGCCCTTCACCGGCTTGTAGCCGCCGTGGATGCAGATTGTTTCGAGATTCTTTGGCATAATATCAATTCATTTCAAGTTGCAATTTAGTGATAATTCCGGGCAGAATAAGTATTACTACTCAAGTTTTTTTCATAAGTAATGACTAACTTGCAACCAGTTTCAAACCTCAAGTCCAACTCAAAGCACCTCTAAGATGATGACACTTAAAATCTATCCGAACAGGGAGCCGTACGAAGCTCCCGATCTCTGTGTCGTGCCATGTGAGGCCGTTACGACCATTTGCGCGACAAGCGCCGAAAGTGACTATATCGAGCCGGGTACCAGTGACAACTGGGGATCATTCTAATCTTACCGCCTTATGAAAAAGATTCTGAAAAGCATAGCTGTCCTGATGGCAGCGGCGGCCGCCCTGACGGCCTGCCAGAAAGAATTGCCGGGCGATTCTGACGAACCTGGAAAGCTCTCATTCTCCATCGGCGAGGTAGTAATAGAGGAAGACTGCGGTGAAGCGGCCGAAGGGCCGGAGACCCGCACGCATTTCACGACTCCGTCGGGGACCTCATATCCAGTGTTATGGAGCGGAAATGAGGTCGTGAAAGGCATGATAGAGACGAACGTATCCAGCGCCCAGCGCGATTGGAGCGTCTCTGCGTCGTCTGACAAGAAAACCGCGAAGCTGACAAGCAACATCGTCATTTCCACAGCTTACGGCTCCTATGATTTCTATATGGTCAGCCCTAAGTCTGCTTATGTCTCACGCCAGTCGAAAACGGTATTCACCACGAAAGTTCCCGACACGCAGACGCCGAGAACGGATTCCCCGGACGAGTCGGCCCAGGTCCTTGTGGGCAAGTCGCAGCACTACACGAGTTTCCCCACTCAGACGGTGCACTTCTCTCCCAAGCACATGACGGCGTACATCAAGCTTACCCTTACGGGGACGAGCTCGCTTGGTACGCTGCAGAGCGTAACGGTGACTTCCACGAAACCCATTGCCGGCAACGCTTCCTATGATTTCGAGGCGATGACTGCGACGGCTACCGGGACCGGGACGTCCGTGACGGCGAATACGAGCAGGACGTCGGACATCTGGTTCGCCTGCCTTCCTGCGCAGGTCGCCGGTACGAAGCTGACTATCACGGCCGTGGGCAGCGCCAAGACGCTTACCCGCGAAATTACGGTCCCTTCGGGAAAGAACCTCACCGCCGGCAAGGTCGCGATACTTTCCGTCGAAATGAACCCCACCGTCCACGTGACCGGCGTGACGCTCGACAAAACGAGCCTGAGCATGTATGTGGGTACTCCACAGACCCTGACCGCCACGGTGTCTCCGTCCAACGCGACCGACAAGAGCGTGACATGGTCCTCATCCAACACCACGGTGGCAACCGTCTCCTCC
>CADAFW010000150.1 GCA_902787295.1 uncultured Bacteroidia bacterium | reverse complement strand
AGACCCCGTTTTTTTTTTTTTTTTATTTCGGCCAGAAGATCGACGTCATCAAGTCCGACGCCACTTCGGTTGCCCGCGGCCTGCTTAACCGCATGGCCATCAGGCAGACTAAGGACAATGCCTCCATCCTCGATTTTGTGCTTCAGGACTATTCTTCCCGGCGCGCCTGCGATGTGCTCAACATGCTCTTTGAGGTCTATAACGAAAACGCCATCAATGACAAGCGGCAGATTTCCGTCAACACCGCGGCTTTCATCAACGAGCGTATCCGCGTGATAGGCGAGGAACTCGGCGACGTGGAGAGCGAGCTCCAGGCGTTCCAGACGCAGCACAGGATAATGAGTGCCAACGAAGCGGCCACTACATATCTTGAAAAGAGTCGTGAGAGTGGTTCAGTCATCGTCGAACTTGAGACAAAACTCCGTCTGGCGAACTACGTGAAGGACTACATCCTCAACGACCCCAAGTCGGATCAGATGATTCCGACCAACACCGGTCTTGAGGACCTGCGCATCGAGGGCCTCATCAATGAATACAACAACACCCGTATCCAGAGGGACCACCTCCTTGCCGACAGCTCCGAGGACAACCCGGTCATCAAGAATCTCAACAGTACCCTGGCTTCCATCAAGGCCAACATCCTCTCCAACATCGAGAACCTCATCATGAGCCTCAACGTGAAGAAAGCGGATGCCGAGAAGCAGGAGTCCGAGGCCTTCTCCAAGTTCACCTCCATGCCTTCCACCGCGCGTGAGATGATAGGCATCGAGCGTAAGCAGAACATCAAGGAGAGCCTCTACATCTACCTCCTCAACAAGCGCGAGGAGAACGCCCTCTCGCAGGCTATGGTGGACAATAACGCGCGGGTGATCGACCAGGCCGAGAGTTCCGGCGTTCACATCGCTCCGAACAGGAACAAGAACATCCTGCTCGGCATCCTCATCGGTCTACTCATCCCTGCCATCATCCTCATTTCAAGGCTCTTCCTGGACACTAAAGTACGTACCCGCAAGGAGATAGAGGAATCCACCGACGGCCCGTTCCTCGGCGAGCTTCCCGAGGTCAACGCCAGCCGCAGGGAAAAGAAGAAGAACGAGGGCCGTCACGTCTATTACGACAAGAACAGCAAGAATCTCGTGACCGAGTCCATGCGAGTCCTATGTACCAACGTGGACTTCCTCAAGCAGGACGTCAACGCATCGCAGGTCATCACGCTTTCCTCCTTCAGCGTAGGCGCCGGAAAGAGTTTCGTCGCGATGAACATGGCAGCCTGCTATGCCGACAACAAGAAGAAGGTCATCCTCGTGGACCTCGACCTCCGCAAGCGCTCCATTTCCCGCGCCCTCGGCGTAGGGCACAGGACCCGCGGTGCGTCCAACTTCCTCGCGGACCACGACCTCAAGCTCTCCGAAATCATCTACAAGGACATCTATCCGGGAGTGGACATCGTACCTGCCGGAATGATCCCGCCGAACCCGGTGGAACTCCTTCGCCGCCAGAGGCTTGACGACATGATTGCCGAGCTCCGCCGCGACTACGACTATGTGATCATAGACAGCGTCCCTGCCGACATGGTTGCCGACCCTGTAATCATCAACCGCGTGGTGGACTGCACCCTCTTCGTGATCCGCGCCGGCCAGATTGACAGGCGTATGCTCTCGCACATCGACGACCTGTACGAATCCGGCAGGTACAACAATATGGGCGTCGTGCTCAACGGTTCCGTGGTACGTGCACGCTATGGCTACAACTATGGTTACGGCTATGGTTACGGTTACGGCTATGGCTACGGTTATGGCTACGGTTACGGCTATGGCTACGGTGAAAACCAGGAAGCTGATTCAGAAGACAAATTATGACAATAGCGGTAGATTTCGACGGCACCATCGTCGAACACAAGTATCCGGCGATAGGAAAACAGATCCCGTTTGCGATGGAGGTGCTCCGTGCACTCAACGATGACGGACACAAGCTCATCCTCTGGACCGTGCGTGAAGGCAAGCTCCTCGACGAGGCGGTGCAGTTCTGCAAGGAGAGGGGAGTGGAGTTCTATGCGGTCAATTCGGAATATCCGAACGCCGCCTGGAACGGCTCCGGCGTGACCCGCAAGATCAACGCCGACGTCTATATCGACGACAGCAACATAGGCGGACTCCCGGACTGGAGCGAGATCTATGACATGATCAGCCACAAGCGCCTTGTCCATCACACCCATTCCCATCACAGCCACCACAAGAAAAAGAAGAAGAACATCTTCCAGCGCATCGTGGACAAGTGCCGTAGCGCCAGGTACAAGTACAACAGGTAATGAAAAGAATCATAAGCATTATTGCAGCAGCCGTCCTTCTGGCCGGCTGCGCTGCGAATTCAGGGAAGACTCCCATGCCGCCGGCATGGGCATTGGGATTCTGGACGATCGCGGACAGGAATACTGATGCGGACGACGTCGCTGAAGGGGTGTCCGCGCTCCGCAAAGCCGAGCGTCCTGCAGACGCTTTCGTGATCGGTGCCGGGGCTGCCTCCGGTTTCTCAAGTTCCCTTAGCCTGGAGTCCATCCACAAGCTCGACGCCAGGGTCGCGGTTGACCTCCGCGGCAAGCCTGAAGGCTATTGGAAGCGGGTGATGAAGAAGTTCAATGCCGATACCTGGATCGTGGACAATTCCGTCGATGCCGAGGAACTGCTGGCAGAAGCCTCCAAAGGCAACAAGCGCCCGTTCCTGCTCTCTGCGATGGATCCCGGCAAGGAGATGCTCGGAGTCGCCCGCATGATCTCTGCCGGCAAAGGCTGGGAAGGCCTGCGTGATGCGCTCAAGGAGGGCCTCGACCTTTCCCGCAAGGGCGTTCCTTTCTGGGCGGTCGAGCCTGCCGACAGCACGGTCGGTGAACTGCTCATACGTTCGCTCCAGTTGCAGACTTTCTTCCCGATTCCGATGATGAAAGCTGTACGCTCCATCCCCGCACCGGCAGCATCTGCGATCGCAATGCGCTATACCATAATGCCTTATGTCTACTCTGTCGCATATGGTGCGCACAAGGACGGCAAGACCATGGCCACGCCTCTGGACGTCGCATTCCCAGATGATCCCAAGGCTGCGGGCATCGAGGACGAGTTCATGTTCGGTGACGACGCACTCGTCTGCCCCGTGCTGGAAGCCGGGGTCAGGGAGCGCGAAGTCTATCTTCCCGCCGGATATGTGTGGTACAATTATGTGAACGGCGAAAAGTTCGAGGGCGGCACCACCGTAACCGTTTCCGCCTCACTGGACGATATTCCGGTCTTCTGCCCTGCAGGCGGGATGATTCTCGCTACCATGGCTCCTTCCCACTATTTCGGAAGCCCGTCCCAGATCCATGCCATCATCTATCCCGGAAAGGATGCGGAATTCGACTGCTATGTGGATGACGGCCTCAGCACCTCATATCTCAAGAACAGGTCGGGCCATATCAATATCAAGTGGAATGAACTTGACAGCCACGTGACCGTCTCCCGCGAAGGCAGATACAAGGGTATGCAGGACAAATTCCAGGTGATCGCCGTGTCCACAGGAAAGGGCAGCGTGGTAATCGATTACTCCGGGGAGCCCGTCTCCAAGGAGATAATGTATTATAAATGAGAAAGACCTTGATGACGGCGCTGGCGGTGCTCCTGCTGGCAGCCTGTACCAACGGAAGTCCCCGCATCGTCGAGGACTTCAATTTTGATTGGAGATTCATTCACTCTCGGCGACAGTCCTGAATTCCTTCCCGGCGGTTCGCTCGGACAATTCTACGGTTCCGCTACGGCGGAGTGGGCTTCTCCCGGATTCGACGATGCTTCCTGGCGCAGTCTGCACCTCCCTCACGACTGGAGCATAGAAGGCGAATTCAGCAAGGACAACCCGTCAACTCCCGGCGGGGGTGCGCTTCCGGGAGGCATAGGCTGGTACAGAAAGCATTTCACCACGCCTGAAGGAGTCGGAACGAGTTCGACGGCGTCTTCATGAACGGCACCGTCTATGTGAACGGCCTGCCTGCCGGAACGCGTCCGTACGGTTACAGTTCGTTCTGCTACGACATCACGGACAAGCTCAACGCCCCCGGTGAGGACAATGTGATCGCGGTGCGTTGTGACAATGCCGACCAGCCGAATTCCCGCTGGTACGCCGGCTGCGGAATCTACCGCAACGTACGGCTCGTCACTGTGGGAAATGCGCATGTTGCATACAACGGAGTGTTCGTGAGCACCGAAGGGGAAAAGGCGCACGTGCGGGCCGAAATCGAGGGCCCCGCGGAAAGCGTTACTGTTACAATCCGCGATGCCAGGGGCCGCAGGGTGGCCTCCTGCATTGCCACTCCCGGTGGTCCGGATGGTAGCGCAACCGTCTATGAAGCAGACGTGACCGTGCCATCCCCGAGGCTCTGGGACATAGAGGATCCCTACCGCTATACCGCGACGGTCGCAGTCCGCGATGCCGTCGGCAGGTCTGACGAGTACAGGCAGGAATTCGGTTTCCGCAGCATCTCCTGGGATGCCGACAAGGGCTTCTTCCTCAATGGCAATCCGGTCAAGCTGCTCGGCGTCTGCCTGCATCATGACATGGGCTGTCTCGGGACCGCGGTGCACCGCCGCGCCATCGAGAGGGAACTTCAGATGCTCAAGGAAATGGGCTGCAATGCCATACGCTGCACCCACAATCCTCCTGCACCGGAACTTCTCTATTTGTGTGACGAGATGGGTTTCGTGGTGATAGACGAGGCCATGGACATGTGGCGCAAGCGCAAGACCGAATTCGACTACGCCCGTTTCTTCGACGAATGGCACGAACGCGACGTCCGCGATTTCGTGAAACGCGACCGCAACCATCCTTCCGTGATAATGTGGAGCGTAGGCAACGAAATCCTCGAACAGTGGAACTCACGCGAGGACGACGTGGCCAACCTCACCGCGGAGCAGGCCAACCTGCTGATGAACTTCATGAGTTCGCTGCCGCAGTACGAGTCCGGGGACGACAATCCCAACATCCTGCTGACCAAGCACATGGT
>CADAFW010000149.1 GCA_902787295.1 uncultured Bacteroidia bacterium | reverse complement strand
GGCGGCTTCGTTCTCCTGGACAAGATTAACTTCCACATCAGCGAGTCCGACAAGATCGGTCTCGTGGGGAAGAACGGCGCCGGGAAATCGACCATACTCAAGCTCATCTGCGGCCTGCAGAACCCGACTTCCGGAAGGATAGACAAGCCGAACGACATCAGCATAGGCTACCTCCCGCAGATCATGGAGCACCACAAGGGGCGCACCGTGATGGAGGAGGCGCTCACCGCCTTCGACGAGACCCGCAACCTCCAGAAAGAGATAGACAGCATCACTGCGCAACTTGCGGAACGCACTGATTATGAATCAAAAGAGTATTCCGACATCATCGAGCGCTTGAGTTTCCTGAACGACTCCCTGAGCATCAGCGGCAACGAGCCGCCGGAGGTGCAGGCGCGCAAGACCCTGCTCGGCCTGGGCTTCCTGGACGAGGAACTCGGCCGCCGGACGGAGACCTTCTCCCAGGGCTGGAACATGCGCATAGAACTCGCCAAGATCCTCCTGCGCCAGCCGCAGGTGCTGCTGCTCGACGAGCCTACCAACCACCTGGACATAGAATCCATAGAATGGCTCGAGGACTACCTGAAGGCCCGCCGCTGCAGCATCCTGCTCGTCTCGCACGACAGGAAGTTCCTGGACAACGTCACCAACCGCACCGTGGAAGTGATGCTGGGGCACATCCACGACTACAAGGTGCCCTACAGCCAGTACCTCGAGCTCCGCAAGGAGCGTATAGCGCAGCAGACCGCGGCCTACGAGAACCAGCAGCGGATGATACAGAAGACGGAGGACTTCATCAACGCCTTCCGCTACAAGCCCACCAAGTCCAACCAGGTCCAGAGCCGCATCAAGGCGCTGGAGAAGCTGGAAAGGGTGGAGATAGACGAGACCGACAACGTCACCCTCACGGTGAAGTTCCCGCCCGCGCAGCGCTCCGGGGACGTGGTCTTCAAGGCCGACGGAATCACGGTCGGATACCCCCAGAAGGTCGTTTTCCGCGATGCTGACATAGAGATCAAGAGAGGGGAGAAGGTCGCCCTGGTAGGCCGCAACGGCGAGGGCAAGACCACCCTGATGCGCGTGATCACCGGCGAGCTGGAGCCTTTCTCCGGCGAGGCCCGGCTCGGGCATAACGTCGATGTGGGCTACTACGCACAGAACCAGGAAGATACGCTGGACAAGAACGAGACCGTGTTCTCCACCCTGGACCGTATCGCGGTGGGGGACATACGCTCCAAGCTGCGCGACCTGCTCGCCCAGTTCCTGTTCCGGGGCGAGGACATAGACAAGCGCGTGTCCGTGCTCTCCGGAGGCGAGCGCGCCCGCCTGGGAATGGCCCGCCTGATGCTCCAGAGCCACAATCTGCTGGCGCTCGACGAGCCCACGAACCATATGGACATCAAGTCCAAGGACATCCTGAAACAGGCCCTGAAGACCTTCGACGGCACTTTGATAGTGGTTTCGCACGACCGTGACTTCCTGGACGGGCTCGTGGACAAGATCTACGAATTCAAGGACGGCCACGTGAGCGAGCACCTCGGAAGCGTGGCGGATTTCCTCGCACGGCGCAAGCTGGAGAACCTCCGGGAACTGGAGCGCTCTGCCGCCGCTGCGAAGCCCGCGGAGGAGAAAAAGGAGAAGGCCGGAGCCGCCGCCTACCGCGACAGCAAAGAGAAATCTCGCGAGGATAGGAAAAAAAAGAATAGAATTTCGTATCTTGAGACGGAAATCGCGAAGCTTGAGGACCGGATGAAGGGCATCGAGGCAGTTCTCTCGGACCCCGGGGACCGCAAGCAGGACGAGATACTGGACCTCACCCGCGACTATCTGGAGTGCAAGCGGGAGCTTGACGCCAAGACGGAAGAGTGGGGCGAATTGATTGACTTATAAACACTTGCTATTATGAAGAGATTTGTTTTAACCCTGATTGCAGCTGCCGTGACCCTCTTCGGCGCGGCAACGCTTGCCAACGCCCAGGTCAAGCAGTACAGCAACGACCTTTCGGCATTCAAGGCGCTCGTCGTCACCGGCGAGTTCGAAGTGACGGTCGTCACCGGACCCGTGTACAACGTGGTCTTCTCCGTGGATGAGCCCTACAGGGAGTATCTTATCTGCGACATCAGCAACCAGACGCTCACCATCGGCGTGAACGAGAAGAGTGTCCCCAAGGAAGTCAAGAACCTCTACAAGGGCCGCAACGCCCAGGTTCCCACGTTCAAGGCCACGGTAAGCCTCCCAGATAACCTCCAGTCCATCAAGATGACCGGCAAGAGCGTGCTCTACAACACCGTGGAGACGCCTTCGCTCGTGGAGTGCACCATCGAGGCCACCGACAACGCTGTCATCAAGCAGTGCCACGTGACCGCTCCGAAGATCACCCTCAAGGCTGACAAGCGCTCCAACGTGCTCGCGACCTTCAGCTCCGACGCCGTCGCCCTCGACCTCAGCGGATTCAGCGTGGTCAACGTCACCAACGAGAACGTCACCGGACTCAACATCACCCTCGCCAATGCTGCCAGCGTCGTGACCAGCGGCGATGTCAAGAGCTTGAATGTCAGCGCGAAAGGCACCTCCAAGGCAGCCATCAACGGCAAGGCTGAGAAGGCTTCCTTCGACGTGAACGGCTCCGCGGACATCAACGCTTCCAACTTCTCCGGCGAGACCGTGAGCGTGAAGATGAGCAGCCTCACCACCCTCAACGTGACTGCCGAGAAGGAACTCATCCTCGACAGCCTCAACGGCGGCGCAAGCCTCACCTACACCGGCGATCCGAAAGTTTCCATCAAGGAAGTGGTCAAGTCCACCGTCCTTCACAAGTAGTTCGGTTTGACAGTACTGGATGCCCACTGCGACTCCCCGTCGCAGATGCTCCGCCTCAGGGATTTCGGCAAGGACAACGCCCGCGGGCAGGTGGACTTCCCGAAACTGAAGCGAGGGGGAGTGGACGCATCCTTCTTCGCACTCTACATCCCCGCACGCCTCGGCTGCGGGGATGCTGCGTTTGCATACATGCAGTCCCTGCTGGACGAAACGGAGCGCCAGGTGGCCGCCAATCCTGACCTCTGCGCCTTCGCCCGCTCCTCGGCCGATGTGGCCGCCAACAAGGCTGCAGGCCGCTTTTCGGTGCTCCTGGGGCTCGAGAACGGCTCTCCGATAGGCGACGACCTCTCCCTGGTCAGCCGCCTCTATGACAAAGGTATAAGGTACATCACGCTCACGCACAGCGCCGACAACCAGATCTGCGACTCCTGCACGGGAGAGGGGACCTGGGGCGGCCTGAGCCCCTTCGGGCGCGAGCTCGTGCGGGAAATGAACCGCGTGGGAATGCTGATAGACCTGGCGCACTGCGCCGATTCCACCGTGCGCGACGTGCTGGAACTCTCCGCCGCTCCGGTGGCGTACACCCACGGCTGCTGCCGTGCGCTCTCCAATCATCGAAGAAACCTTCCTGACGAGCTTCTGCGGGGGATTGCCGGGAGCGGGGGAGTCGTGGGGATGAGCATTTACCCGCGTTTCCTCTCCGAGGACTTCTGTAGGACGATCGAGGCTTCCGGGCTCGACGGGAAGATGTGGGTGGAGGACGAGTTCATCAAGGACCCGGGCGATCCTGCCAAGGCCGATGCCTGGGCGGAACTACAGGAGGAGCTGAAGGCTCTTCCGCGGCCGGGGATCGGCAGGGTGGTGGAGCACATAATGCACGCTCTCGAGGTCTGCGGCAAGGACCACGTTGGCATCGGAACGGACTACGACGGCATAGAAGTGACCGCCGCCGGGCTGGAGACAGTTGCTGGATTTGCCAAGGTTTTCGA
>CADAFW010000148.1 GCA_902787295.1 uncultured Bacteroidia bacterium | reverse complement strand
TTGTCGGTGACAAATGAGCAAATAGTTTCTGTCGACTCGTTTGAGAACAATATTGTTTCTCAAATGCTATTGACATCAGAACTACATGGTAACATTGAGTCACCTGGTTATTATTTTAAGAAAGAGGGACTGAGAAGTCCGGTTCTTATAGATAACTTAATGCTTACTCATGGATGGTCTCGTTTCCGAACAAGGGATATCATACAGGATAAGCAGACTGTGTCAAGTTATTATATGGAGGTTGGCCAGGCCATTTCAGGTAAGGTGACTACTGGAAGTAATAAACCTTCTTCTAATAGTCAGGTATTAATAAAGATCAATGGGAAAACCTATCCCACCTTTGAACAGGCGAGGCTCATTTCCTCCAGATTGAATATCGATCCTGCAATCGTCCTATCGCTTTGACATTACGTACAGCAAATCGGCGCCGTCCTTGATATCATCGTAACGGAGCGACGTGCCGGAAAGCTTTTGTCCGTTCAGGTAAACGGCTTTGACATAAACGTTTTCAGGACTCCAATGCTTGGTCCGGATGGTAAGCGTACCACCGTCGGAAAGGTGGAGTTTCATACCCGGAACGCAGGGAGAGCCCAATTCATATTCGTCGCTGCCGGGGCAGACGGGATAGAACCCCATGCAATTGAAGAGGTACCAGGCGCTCATCTGGCCGCAGTCGTCGTTGCCGCTGAGGGAAGCCGGCTCGTTGCCGTAGAAATGGTCGGCCACGTAGCGGATCCACTTCTGGCAATCCTTGGGCTTACCGAGTTTGTTAAACAGGTACAGCACATGGTGGCAGGGCTCATTTCCGTGCCAGTAACCGCCAATCCGGCCCCAGATGTCGTGCGCGCCCGGGATATTCTCATCCATCTCCATGGTAAACATATCCTCCAGCCGTTTCAGCAGGAATTCACGGCCCGCCATGGACACGTAGGTATCGAAATCGTGCGGAACCGTCCACGTGTACTGCATGGTAAAGCCCTCGGTAATATCGCCCCAGCCATTCACGGAACCGGGGCCCTGGTAGGCGATGGGAGCAAAGGGCGTACGCCACTCCCCCTTCGAGTCGCGTCCACGCATGTACTTCGTCTCAGGATCGTAAAGATTACGCCAATTGCGGGAACGGTTCAAGAAGAAAGCATAGTCCTCTTCGTGGCCTAATTTCCTGGCTACCTGTGCAATGCACCAGTCATCGTAGGCATATTCCAGGGTCTTGGAGACACTTTCTTTCTCTTTATCGAAGGGAACATAGCCCAGGGAAGTGTACTCCGGAATACAGTCATAGTGCGGATTGGTGGCTGTGGTCTTCATGGCCTGAAAGGCCCGCTCGTAATCGAAACCCGGCACGTCTTTCATGATCATATCCGCCAGCACGCTGCACGCATGATAACCAATCATGCACCAGGTTTCCCCGCCGTAGAAGGACCAGATGGGGAGCATGTGCTCGGCGCTCTTGTCAAAATGCGCCAGCATCGAATTCGCAATATCCGCCTGCAAGGGCCGGTTTACCAGGTTCAGCAGCGGATGGAAGGCCCGGTAGGTATCCCAGAGCGAGAAAACCGTCATGTTGTTCCACCCATCCGTACGGGCGATATTCTTGTCGTGTCCACGATACCGGCCGTCCACGTCCTGGAAGAGGAAGGGATGCAGGGCGGTATGATAGACGCTCGTATAGAACGTCTGCCGCAGGCGAACATCGTCGCTGTCCAGTTCGTATTTCCCGAGTTCCTTCTCCCAACGGTTTTCGGCCGATGCCAGCACACCCCCGAAATCGGCCTCCGCCACTTCGGAAAGGTTCTTCAAGGCACCGTCGATGCCGGTAGCCGATACCGCCACCTTCACCTGTACGCTCTCCCCTTCCTTCGTAGCGAAACGCACGAAAGCCTGCAAGCCGGTTCCCCAGGCTTCCAGATGACTGCGGAATCGTTTCGTATTGTAAATGACCGGTTTACCATCCTGGAGGATCCGGAAATCGGACACCGGACGGTCGAAGCGGGCGGCAAAGAAAACATATCGTTCCGGACTCCATCCGCTTACGATTTTGCTGCCCACGACGGTATATTCATCCCACTGGCGCACACTGGACCACGCACACTTCCAATAGAGCGTGTGGTTCAGATCCACCATCACGAATGCATCGTCGCTGGCCGGATAGGTGAAACGGAAGATGCCGCTACGGTCCGCCGCCGTCATTTCCGCCTTGATGCCACTGTCCTGCAGCAGAACACCATAATAACCGGGATGCGCCCACTCCTGACCATGGTCGAACCGCGACGGAGCCGTCTTCTCCCCCACTCCCGGAAGGAACAGGAAATCGCCAAGGTCCGGGATGCCCGTTCCGCTCAGGTGCGTCAGGCTGAATCCCTGGATGGCGGGCTGGGAATACTTGTAGCCGGCTGCCGTATCATAATCCTTGTCGTTGGTATCCGGGCTGATCTGGATGCCGCCAAAAGGCACCTGCGCACCGGGATACACATTTCCGAATCCGGCAGTTCCGACGAACGGATTGACATATTTCACCAGCTTTTCGGCGGAAGCGTCCGTAACCAGGCAGGCCAGCACGCCGGCCAGGAGAATGGATAATCTGTTCATATAACAAATATAATCAAAAGAAATTATTTTTTTACCTTTACAAAGTCAAGTCAAGAGAACCATGCGCATAAGAATCCATATCTTGCTGGCCGCCGTCCTTGCGGGAATCCTCCCGGCCGCAGCAGCCGCCCAGGACGAGTCCCAGGGCGACCTCACGCCCGAAATCTATTATCTGATGCCCGAATTCGGGCAGGGAATGATTTGGTTTTCCAATCAGGGACCCGCGGAAGGGAAACTGAACATCTGCGCCGAGGACAACACCCTCCGGTACCTGGACAAGGACGGGAAGGAGGTCGTGGCGGCTTCCATCGACAATGTCGTGAAGGTTCAGATCGACACGGCGGTCTTCATCCGGAGCGAGGGTGCCTTCTACCGGATCTATCCCGTCTCGGACGAGATGGCGGTCGCGGTGCGCCGGGACCTGGACATCCAGCGGGATGCCCAGCGGGGCGCCTACGGCAGTTATTCCCGCACCAGTTCCATCCGGGAATACAGCACCCTTTACGCCGACGGGGTCACCTATCAGTTGGAAAAATCGAAGAAATACCCTTTTACCGTGTCCGAGACGTGTTTTCTGTACACGGGCGGCAAGATCGTATCCTTCTCAAAAAGAACGCTGCGGAAGTACTTTCCGCAGCGTAAGGATGATATCGATGTTTATCTGAAATCGGGTAAATCCCTTCCGGAAGATCTTTCTGACATTCAGGCTTTCTTGACGCGCCTCTCTTCCGGGGAATCGCTGTAATCAGCCTTTCGGCACGGAGAACGTTACGCGGAAGGTCGGGACCCGGGGAGTGCCGGGCAGCAGGATCAGGCTGGAAGCCGGATTCGTCGCCGTGGCGGCGGGGCCGTTGAGGATGGCGCGGTAGTAGCGGTCCTTGTCCAGTTCCTGCGTGGTGGTGTAGGTGGTCTGGTTCATGGAGCTGAGGAGGCTCTGCATCATGTACATGTTGTAGTAGTTGGAGTAGCCGCCGTAGCCGTAGCTGCTATAACCGCCGTAACCGTATCCGTATCCGCCGTATCCGTAACCGCCGCCGTACAGGTTGTTATAGTACATGGCCATCAGCATCTGCTGATAGTATTCTTCCTGCTCGGCGTTGCCGTTGGCATTGGCCACGGTCTCGCTGTGGACGGTCAGGAACCAGATGTCGGCGTCGTCCTCGGTGTCGAGGTCCGTCCTCGGGAAATAGTTCATGAGGTCCTGATCCTCGGGCATCTCGTACGGGAGGATGATGCTGGCCTTGTTGATGACGGTCTTGGCCGGGTCGCCGCCGCGTTCGGAGATGGCCGCAACGACTCTTTCCCGGAGCTGCGCCGCCGGGATGACGGGCTTCAGGCCGCCGCCGCCCTCGATGTAGATCCGGTCCGTCGCATCCATTTCCGAAGCCTCGTGCGTGGTCCGGTTGAAGGCGTACTGGTAGAACTTCTGGTTGTTGTCCAGATAGGCTTTCTCGTCATAGAAGGCGGGTTCGCCGGGGATGAATATGAAGGATGTGTCCTTCCGGACGCCATCGTAACTGGCATTGACCGTCAGGGTGGCGTAGTTGCTGTTCTTGTAGTAGTAGTTTTGGCTGACCGAGAGGATGGAGAGGTCGAACAGGTTGATGCGGCCTCCGATTCCTTCCGGGATGTCGGACTCGATATAGATGCCGGGGACTTCCTTCATGAAGTCGGAGTACTTGTTGACCTTGCTGTCTTCGTCGCGGTTCACGAGGATGGGACCGTACTTCTTCAGGGCGTTGATGTAGCGCTGCCCGAAGGCGGCATTCAGCTCGAAGGTCAGGTCGTCCTTTCCGTCATACACCGGAACGCCGCGGGAGACGATCTCGGTGCCGTGGGGGATGTCCTGGTTGGTTCCGGACTCCTTGGAACTGAGGGTGTCGAGGAGGG
>CADAFW010000147.1 GCA_902787295.1 uncultured Bacteroidia bacterium | reverse complement strand
CCCAACCCGAAGTCGGAGATCCGCAACCTGATGTCCGACGTCTATGAGAGGCTCTACGGCAAGAAGCCCAAGGTGATGGCCATCCACGCCGGCCTCGAGTGCGGCATCCTTTCTGGTGCATACCCGCACTGGGACATGGTCTCGATGGGTCCGACCCTCCTCAGCCCCCACTCCCCTGACGAAAGGGCGTACATCCCTTCAGTGCAGAAAGTATGGGATTTCCTCAAGGAGGTCCTTGCGGAGATCCCCGAAAAATAACAGATGACAGAAGAAACAAGACAGAGTCTCATCGACTGGGCCGCTGAATACAACGACCCGGTCTATTTCGAAGAAGACCCCATCGCGTTCCCCCGCGAATTCGTGAGGCGCGGTGCGGACCTGCGCGACGTGGAGATCGCCGCCGTGTTCGCAGCGCACTTCGCCTGGGGACGCCGTGCGATGATCGTGCGCGACTGCGGCAGGCTGTTCGACCAGATGGAATGGAGGCCGTTCGACTACGTCATGGCGGGAGACTACCGCGACGACGAGACGAGCGTGCACCGCACCGTCAAATGGTCCGAAACCGCCCGCATCTGCAGGCGCCTGCGCGAATGGTACCGCTGGCACGACAGCCTCGAGGGGCTCAGCGTGCCGGAAATACGCAGCACCGTATTCAGGCAGAAGGAGAATCCAAAGGCCGCGGACAAGAAGATCCGCATGATGTGCCGGTGGATGGTGCGCAACGACGGCAAGGTGGACCTCGGGCTGTGGAAGAAATCCTCCCCGGCGGACCTGATCGTACCGCTCGACGTGCACGTCTATACGCAGGCGGTCGAACTCGGGCTGACGAAGCGCAGGCAGAAGGACCTGAAGACGGCCGAGGACATCACGGCCGCATTCCGGGAGATCTGGCCCGACGACCCTCTGCTCGGAGACTTCGCCCTCTTCGGATACGGAGTAACCCGCTGATGCCTAAGATGTACATCATCTCGGGATGCAACGGAGCCGGCAAGACGACCGCCTCCTACACCATCCTGCCCGAACTCCTGGAATGCCGGGAGTTCGTCAATTCGGACGAGTTCGCGAAGGCCCTCTCCCCCTTCGACCCGTCCCAGGCATCCATTGCGGCCAGCCGCTACATGCTCCAGAAAATCTATTACCTGCTGGAGCACAAGCAGGATTTCTGCGTAGAGACCACGCTCGCGACGCGCTCGCTCGTGGGAATCATCCAGAAGGCGCGGGCGGCGGGATACACGGTCACCACCCTGTATTTCTGGCTCAATGCGCCCGAGCTGGCGATCTCCAGGGTCAGGGCGAGGGTGGAAGCCGGCGGACACAACATCCCCGAGGACGTCATCCGCAGGCGCTACTACATGGGCCTGCAGTATTTCTTCAACACCTACATCCCCATCTCCGACAGGTGGGTCCTCGCGGACAATTCCAAGACTCCGTTCGTGACGGTGGCGGAGGGGATAGGCAAGATCACCTACATAAAGGACAACGAATTATTCCATACAATCAGAAGTCTGGTTATCACGGATGAACAATCTTAAAGACCATTTCGGGGTCACCTGCGCCCAGCTCCGCACGCTCGTGGCGGAAGGCTTGAAGGGCGGCGGCGACTGGTGCGACCTGTTCTTCGAACATACGATCTACAACGACCTGCTCCTGCGCGACGGCGAAGTCAATTCCGGAGGCTGCCACGTGGACTACGGATGCGGCATACGCGTGCTCAAGGGCGAAAAGACCGGATATGCATATGCGGAGACCACGGAACCGGCGGCGCTGCTCTCGGCGGCGAAGGCAGCCGCGTCCATAGCGGACGGAAGCGGCAGCGCGAAGTCCGGGACCTTCGTATCCGCAGGATATGCGGAAGTGAACCATTACCCCTACGTCCTCGACTGGGAGGACACCGAGGCCTCGGCACTGGTCCCGTTCCTGGAAAGGCTGGAAAAGGAGATACGCAGGCGCGATTCCCGCGTGCTCAAGGTGGTCGCGATGGTGTCCAGCTCGATGAGCAGGGTGATGATGTACAACTCCCTGGACGAGCTCACCTGCGACGTCAGGCCGATGGGCAACGTCTCCGTCTCGGTGGTGTTCAGGCAGGGCGACGCAATAGAGAACAACAGGGTCTCCCGGAGCCTGATGACCGGAGCGGAAATGCTCACGGAAGAGGTGCTGCAGGACCTAGCGGACAGGGCGGTCGCCGGAATGGACGAGCGCTTCGCGGCCCGCAGGCCGAAGGGCGGCCGCATGCCCGTGGTGATGGGCGCAGGCGCTTCCGGAATCCTCCTGCACGAGGCGATGGGACACGCGTTCGAAGCAGATTTCAACCGCAAGGGGCAATCCATCTTCACCGACAGGATGGGCAAGAGGATATGCCGCAAGGGCATAAACATACTCGACGACGGAACCGTGATGCACAGCCGCGGAGCCGTGAATTACGACGACGAAGGCGTGCCCGGGCAGAAGACTTACATGGTCACCGACGGAGTGCTGACCTCCTACCTGCACGACCGCATCAGCGCCAAGTGGTACGGAGTGATGCCGACCGGCAACGGCAGACGCGAATCGTTCCGCTACAACCCCATCCCGAGGATGCGCGCCACCTATATGGAAAGCGGTTGCGACGGCAGCGTGCAGGACCTGATCGCCTCCGTGAAGAAGGGCATCTTCGTGGACCAGTTCGCGAACGGACAGGTCAAGATAGGCGAAGGCGATTTCACCTTCTACGTCAAGAGCGGCTTCCTCATCGAGGACGGCCGGCTGACGATGCCGGTGAAGGACCTCAACATCATAGGCAACGGTCCCGAGGCGCTCGCCGACATAGAGGCGGTGGCGTCCGACCTGAAGATAGACGAAAGCACGTGGACCTGCGGCAAGGAGCAGAGCGTACCGGTCTCCTGCGGCATCCCGTCCGTATTGATAAGCAAGCTGACAGTCGGAGGAGAATGATAAGCGAAAAGGAAATGATGATGGTGAGGCAGGCGCTGGAGACGGCGCGTGCCAAGGGCGCACAGGAAGCCCGCGCCACGCTGAACAAGAGCAGCGAGAATATGATTTCCACCCTCAACGGCGAGGTGGACAAGGTCACCAGGTGCGAGGACTGCTCCCTGTCGATCGTGATCTTCGCGGACGGCCGCTACGGCAGTTTCTCCACCAACAAGCTGGACCCGGAGGCCCTGGACGCCTTCATAGGCAAGGCGGTGGGGATAGTGCGAATGCTGGCGCCGGACCCGTGCAGGAAGCTTCCGGAAAGGGACAGGATATGCACGGACGCCGTCAGCGGAATGGAAGACGGCATCTACGACGCGGCCTGCACCGCACTGGGAGCGCAGGAACGCAGGAAGATCGCGCTGGACGCCTGCATCTACGGCAGGCTCCCGGAGGACCCGCGCTACAAGGTCATCAGCGAGGAGGGGGAATTCAGCGACAGCGAGTACGACCTCTACCTGGCCGACACCCGGGGCCTAAGCTGCAGGCACACCGAGACCTGCTTCGACTACGGCGTGGAAGTCACCATAGAAGACGCCGCAGGCGACAAGTACAGCGGCTACTGGTGGCATTCGGCGCCGTTCCTCAAGGACCTGGAATACCGGGACTGCGGGGCTGTGGCCGTGGAGAAAGCCGCCGCCAGGATAGGCGCGGAGGCTATGGACAACGGGAAATACAACATGGTCCTGAGCAGCGACGTGGCATCCAAGATGGTCTCTCCCCTGCTCAGCGCTCTCGGAGCCTACGCCATCCAGCAGAACAATTCCTTCCTGATGGATTCGCTCGGACAGCAGCGTTTCCCGGAGGGGCTGACCATCATGGACATGCCCCGCATCAAGGGCCAGACGGGATCCAAGTACTTCGATTCCGAAG
>CADAFW010000146.1 GCA_902787295.1 uncultured Bacteroidia bacterium | reverse complement strand
GTATAGTATTTATTTCCAAATAGTTACCCGGAAGCCAACGTAAAGCTTCGCACCCATCAGCGGGCCCCATACGGAAGCCGCGTCGAAGGTCTGTGCAAACGGCGCGCCCTTGCCCACCTGGATGCTCTCCAGCCAGGGACCGGGAACATAGGACAGCCCGAACGGCGCCAGTATCCCGCGCAGGACCGGCCGGTTCTCGTCCAGCAACTGCGAATAGACGCCGGAGAGGCCCATGAGCCGTATCTGGCGGGCGCCGGTGGTGGCATCGGCATAGCCCACGGTGACGCTGACGGTGTTCTCGAAGCTCTCTGCCAGGTTGCAGCAGGCCATCTTCATAAGGCCTGCCGAAGAAATGACCTCCGTGCGCAGGTCCTTCCCCTTGGAAAGGTAGTTACCCTGGTTCCGGCCTACGAATACCGCCGCAGCCAGGGTATCGACCTTATCTCCGGTACCGGACGGGGTGACCTGCTGGGAGTAAGCAGAAACGCCAAGCAGGGTGAGCAAGACCGTCACGATGCAGCACCTATTCCATATTCTGTATTTTGGCAACAATAACAGTTAACTAACGGAGTCAAAGATAAAAAGAAAACCGTTTACAACAGTATTCTCGTTCGCTGATATTTTCGTAATTTTACAAACATGAAAACCAACGAAACCTTCAAAGAAGTCGCCGGACGCAAGAACTTCGGGCCGGCACACGCACTTATGACCACTCCCCAGCCCTGCGTGATGATCGCGACATGGGACAAGGACCACACGCCCGACGTGATGATGGCGGCCTGGGCGGGACAGTACGACCACAACCAGATCGTGGTCAGCATGTCCAAGCACAAGACCACGGAGAACATAGAACTGACGGGCGCTTTCACGGTGAGTTTCGCCGACGTCCGCACGGTCGCGGAATCCGACTACTTCGGCCTGATGAGCGGCAGCAAGGTCGCGGACAAGGTCGCAAAGGTCGGTTTCAAGGCCGTTCCCAGCCCGAACGTGGACGCGCCGATCATCTGCGACTACCCTCTCACGCTCGAGTGCAAGGTGGTCAGCTGGAGCGGCGGCATCCTCATAGGCGAAGTCGTGAACATGAGCGCCGACGAGTGCATTCTGACGGACGGCAAAGTGGACCTGGGCAAACTCCAGCCCATAGTCTTCGACGCCGCAGCCAACACCTACCGCGCCATCGGCGAAGTCGTAGGCCAGGCCTGGGGCTCAGGCAAGAAGTTCACAGAGTAACCCTTCTCCTACAGCGCATCATACTGCTCGTCCGTCTCCGGATCGTCCCGGGACACGAAATAGTCATATCTGAGGTTTCCCTCTTCCGCCCTGATGGCATCGGCCGTTCCGCTGGATTCCATCTCCTCCACGAACTTCCTTGCATTGCCGTCCGAACCGGTGTAATACAGGTTCATCGTAATGGCGCCTTTGTTTCCGCAACTCACAAGTGTAACTGCAGCGAGCAGTATGGTCAAAGAATTCTTTATCATAATGACAGCGTGACGGTTATGTTGCCCTGCCCGGCCTTGAGGAACGCTTTCAGTTCATCCAGGCTGCCGTATTCCATCCTGCCGATGCGGGTATAGCTCCAGGTATTGCTGCCGTAGAACAGCACTATCTGGTTGCCGCTGTAGAGGATGACATCGCCGGCCAGGGTGCTTATCTGCGAGTCGCTGGCCGGGAGCGAACGTCCCAGCGGACCGACTTTCTCGAAGCCGCCGTAATCGCTGGCCTCATAGCTGATGGGAGCCTCGCGGAGTGCCGCCACAAGGGCTTTCGTTGCATTGTTGTCTACGATTGCCACCGGGAGCGTCTTCCCGGAGACGGTGATGTTGATATGGTCAGGCATAGTGTCGTTATTATTGAAAGAGGCCTCAGCCCACTCTTTTATGAGCGTATCCTGCTGACCTCGATTGGACGAATTGATCCACAGGCTCTTGGCAAGGAACCGGCCTTCAGGGATGAGCCTCTTCGCGTCGGCCACGACGGAAGAAATGCCGCTGCTGGCGCTGGAGACGATCAGTCCTATGGTCTTGTCTTTCATCTTGGAGCCCTCGCGGAAGAGATAGCTCTGCATTATCGCAGCCATATTGCTCCACCAGAGGGGCGTGACGATGATTATGGTATCGTAGTCCGCCGCATTGCGGTTCACCGGCTTGATGGCCGGATAGCTGGAGGCGTCGTCCGGTTTCTCGCGTATAGCCGCAATCAGGCTGCTGCCGATGGCGTAATTGTCGGCCGCGTAATCCAGGCCCTCTTCTGCCGGAAGTATCTCAAGAACATCGGCCTTGATATTGGTGGTCAGGGCATTGACTATTGCCCTGCAGTTGCCGGTGAAACTGTAGTAGACTACGAGCGTGCTGCCGGTCGGCTTGAGACTGCCGGTATTGCCGCCGTTATCCTGCTGCTGTTCCTCCTGGTTGGTGTCGGTGGTCACGGAGGGCACCTTCTCGCAGGAAAGCAGGACCGGGGCCAGAAGCGCGAAGAAAGCGATTGCGACAGTGCGGAGCATACTACTTCAGGTTAGCGTTGAAGAAAGATTCAATCTTGTCGTAGGGAATCACTCCGGCCTCGTCGTCGTACAGGTCCACGTGGGAGGCTCCGGGGATGATCAGGAGTTCCTTGTTGCCCTCGACGGCACTGGCGCCCTGCGGGTTCCTGCCGGTCATCTTCTCGAAGGCATATTCGCTGAAATAGCGGCTGTGAGCCTTCTCGCCGTGGATCAGGAGCACCGGATTCTCGATCTCGGAAGCCCATGCGAGCATGGGCTGGTTAAGGAAACTCTGGCAGCCGATGACGTTCCAGCCGTCGTTGGAGTTGCCGCTGCGGGCGTGATAGCCGCGCGGAGTCTTGTAGTAGGCATGATAGTCCTTCACGAACCAGGGAGCATCCTCCGGAAGGGGGTCAATGACGCCGCCGGCACGCTCATAAGTACCTGCTGCATAATCTTTTGTGCGCTGGGCAGCAAGGGCGCGGCGCTTTTCCATGCGCTGGGCGGGAGTGTCCTCGCTGGCGAAGTAGCCCTCTACGTTCACCTTGCTCATATCGTACATGGTGGAAGCCACGGTAGCCTTGATGCGGGGGTCCAGCGCCGCTGCGTTTACGGCCATTCCGCCGAAGCCGCAGATACCGATGATGCCGATGCGTGCGGGATCCACCAGCTCACAATTGGACAGGAAGTCTACCGCAGCCAGGAAGTCCTCGGTATTGATGTCAGGGGAAGCCATCCTGCGGGGCTCGCCGCCGGATTCGCCGGTGAAGGAAGGATCGAAGGCGACGGTGACGAAGCCGCGCTCGGCCATGTGCTGGGCATAGAGGCCGGAGGACTGCTCCTTGACGGCGCCGAAAGGACCGCTGACAGCGATGGCCGCCAGTTTGCCTTCAGCATTCTTAGGCACGTACATGTCGGCCGCGAGTTCTATGCCGTAGCGGTTGTGGAAGGTGACCTTGCAATGGTTCACGAGTTCGGACTTCGGGAAAGTCTTGTCCCATTCCGTAGTAAGGGTGAGGGTGCTCATATCTTTATTGTCTTTTGATTTGCAGGCGAGCAGCATGAAGGACGCCGCGCAGATTGAAAGGAATGATTTGAAATTCATATCATTATGGTTTGATGTTGCAAAGTTAGCGGGCAAGTCGCAGATTCTTTTACCGATTTTTGTCTAGATTCTACCAATTTCGCAGATTCTTGCATAAATTCTGCGAATTATCTACCTTTACAAGCGTGAAAAACATCCTCCGCCTCTCCGACCCGAACGTCTATGCGCGCTACCTGAACGCGCCGGTACTGCATCCGCTGGTGGCCGTCATCCATTACGATGAAGTGTCGCCCATCCATTCCAGCCTGAACCGCTACGGCGTCTACGGGCTCTTCATCCAGAAGAACTTCCCCAAGAACCTCACCTACGGCATGAAGATGTTCGATGCCGCCGACGGATCCATCATCGCCGTCGAGCCGGGGCAGATAGGCGGAAGGGAGGACGACGGAGAAGGGATCTACATCAGCGGCTGGGCGCTGCTGTTCTCCCCCGAACTGTTGCACGGAACCGACCTGGAAGCCAGGATGAAGGACTATCATTTTTTCTCCTATTTCGCTTCCGAAACCCTAAAGATGGAGCCCTCGGAATGGGGACGTATCACGCAGATGCTCACGCAGTTGCGTCACGAGTTGCAGGAGCACTCGGACTCCCCCGCCCTCCGCCCGGTCATCCTCGCCTACCTGCGGCTGATCCTGGAATACTGCCAGCGCATCTACCTTCGCCAGCTCTCCGTCGAGGACAAAAGCTCATCGGACATGCTCAAGCGCTTCCACGGCCTCCTGAGGGACTATTACATGGACGGGAAGCAGCTGGAACTGGGTGTGCCGTCCGTCAATTACTGCGCGGAGCAACTGGCTTATTCCGCCCGCTATCTGGGGGACGTGGTCCACAAAGCCACCGGCGGCACCGCAATCGGCTACATCCATTCATTCGTGATAGACCAGGGCAAGAACCTGCTGATGAACGGGCATAACGTGAACGAGACCGCCCGGCTGCTCGGCTTCGAATTTCCGCACCATTTCACCCGCCTGTTCAAAAGAATCACCGGAATCACCCCGTCGGAGTTCCTG
>CADAFW010000145.1 GCA_902787295.1 uncultured Bacteroidia bacterium | reverse complement strand
GAGCGTGGAGATGGCGCGCTACCGTCTGCGCAAGCGGCTCGGCCTTCCGCCCGGGCAGGACATCGGGGAGATGCTCAAAGGTCTGTCGGACTGACCGGCGGCCAGTTATCGTAATCGAAGATACTGTTGATATCGGGATTGAATGTCCCCAGGTCGCAGGTCACACGGGTGACGGACCTTACGCTCACGAGTCCGATGCCTCCGTCCACGTTGTCGGGAAGGACCGCGTCTTCGGAGAACAACCTGTCCACTATGCCTATGCCGCTCAGTGAAAAGTTGTCCATCTCCAGCATCCTGCTGTACAGGTAATCCTCCCGGGTCAGGCTCTGCAGGTCGAAGATGGCGGAGATGTTCACCATATAGTCGCAGTATGAAGCGAAGCCCATGTTGGTGAGGTACTTGTAATCCCTTGCCAAGCCGGCCAGGTTCAGCACGTTGCTCCCGTCCTCGAACAGTTCGTCGGTGAAGAAATTGTGTTTGTTGGCCATGTAGTCCTTGCGCCATTTCTCCACCTCGCGGCCGTCGGGATTCAGGAGCGGGTCCCCGGTGTTGTCGATGTCTACGTCCATCTCCCTGTCAATCAGCTTGTACCAGCCTTCGTGGATGGGATAACTGCTATGGTCGTACTCGTTCACCACCTGTCTTGCCCTGGCCGATATGCGGTACCAGTTGCGCTGGGCGGGGATGTCATTGACGTTTATCCGGAAACGAATTACGGAATAAGTGCTGCCGCTTTCGGTCCTGCGTATCTCATTATCCCACGTCACTTCCGGCACGGGAAGCGCATCCGGCGCCTTCAGGCGGGCGGTCGCGACGCCGTGAGGGCCGGCGGCTTCTATCCGGACGGAGTCTCCGGGATGGATCGAAGCCCTGAAACGGTAGGCCGCACGCTTGTCCTTTGTAGTATCGTATTCAATGTGTTCGCGGCCGGCTTCCGATGTCTCGGCCTCAAGCTGTCCGTTCACGAAGCAGCGGATCGTCAGGTCGTCGGCCGGAATCACCGAGTCGTGGAGGCTGTAGGATGCATGGACGGTATGCAGGCTGTCCGAGGTCAGGAGCCGCGCCTGCAGCACTGTCTGGCATTCTTCCCCGACGGGCTCTATGAATAACGGGGTTTCGCAGGATGCGGCGAGCAGGACCGCCGCCGCGAATATGTATATATGTATGAAAAACTTTTTCATCGTCAGAAAGTCCTTGTATAGCTGAATGAGGGGATGACCGTCAGGATGGAGTTCATCATGACATAGATCCTGCCTTCGGGGATGTTATCGTAATCGAGCACGCTGGCCTGCGCCGGGTCGTTGTAATCTATGTGCCTTCCGTTTTTCCGTGCCTGGAGATAGTCCGGATTGCGGGCCGCATACAGATTATACACGCCTACGTTCCATATCCTTTCCCCGCGCGGCTTTTTCTTCCGGAAGTTGACGCTGACGTCCAGCCTGTGCGTAGGAGGAGCCGTCCAGTTGTTGCGGGAGGGGATATAAAGCCTTTCGGAGAACCCTTCCTCCCCGAGGGAGAGCATGTGCCGGGTAGGCACGGTCATGCGGTTCCCGCTTGCGAACAGCCAGGCGGCGGAGAAATCTATGCGCTCGTTCGGGGAATACTCCGCGTAGAGGGACACTTTGTGCCGGCGGTCGTTGGTGTAGGGGAACCACCTGCCTTCGTTCACCGAGCCGTCCGGAACGCAGCGCTCGCTCCATGACAGGGTATAGGACAGCCATCCGGTGAGGCGGCCTGCGGTCTTTTCGACCATCCACTCGGTGCCGTACGCCCTGCCTATGCCGGTGGCTATGCTCTGTTCCCACTGGTCGGCACCGGCGAATGCCAGGCGGTTGCTGCGCAGCTCGACGATGTTCTGCAGGCTCTTGTAGTAAACCTCCGAAGATATGCTCCATCCGCTCAGGCCGGTGTAGTAGCAGCCGGCTGACCACTGGTCGGACGTCTGCGGCGGGATCCTGTCGGTTATAGGCACCCAGGTGTCCGTAGGCAGGTTGATGCGGGCGAAGGGTAGCAGGTGGACATATTGCGCCATCCGGGAATATCCGGCCTTGAGCACGACGGCCGGCGAGACGTCCCAGCGCACCGAGAACCGGGGCTGGAACGAGGGGTAGGCCTTGCCCATTGTGGTGAACAGCGCGAAGTGCAGGCCCGGATTCAGGGTGAGCTTCCTGCCTATCGAAATCTCGTCTTCGAGATATGCGGAAGCCTCGGTGCCGGGCATGTAGGTGCCGCTGTAATGGCTCAGCACGGTGTCGCGGAGGGTCGTGCCGTTCTCGGCCTGTTTTTCTGCAAGGCTGAGCCCGTCGGGTACGAACACGTGGCGCGTGACGCCCGCCCCGAACTTGACCGCGTGCGAGGGCGAGGGGGTGTATTCGAAATCGGTCCGAAGCGACAGGTCCCCGATGGAGGTGAAGTAACGGAAATCGCTTCGCGAGTAGGTCTTCCACCCGTCGTCGTCCACCCACAGCTCGTTCATGGCCTGCAGGTCGGAACGGTAGCCGCTCCAGGAAACGGTGGTGTTGGAGAACAGCCGGCCGTTGAATATATGGTTCCAGCGCAGTCCCGCGACCGTGTTGCCCCAGTTCATGTGGAAATGGCTCACGTCGTCCGTATAGCGGTCGTAGGCGGCATAGTTCCTGTCGTAGTAATGATAATAGTAGTGGCTGGTGAAGCCCTGGCGGAAGCGGTCCCTGCCGTGGTAGATGCCTGCGAAAAGCCGGTTGTCCGCGTCTATGCGGTGGGAGATCTTGGCGTGGAAATCGTAGAAGAGATAATTGGTCTCAAGCCCGAGGGGGCGTCCGATGAGGTCCACGAGGCCCGTATGCATCACCCTTCCGGTGAGCGAGAAGGTGGTCTTCTCCCCGAGGGGCCCTTCCAGATGGGCCTTTTCCGTGAGCATTCCCGCGGTGACGCTGCCGTGCAGCCCCTCGGAATTGCCGTCGTTCATCCTGACGTCCACGATTCCCGACGTCCTGCCGCCGTAGCGTGCGGGGAAGGAACTCTTGTAGAGGGTGACCTTCTTCACCGACTCCGGTGCGAAGACGGAGAAGAGCCCGAGCAGGTGCTCCCCGTTGTAGATAGGGATGCCGTCCAGCAGGAGCAGGTTCTCGTCTGCGCCGCCTCCGCGGATGCTGATTCCGGCGGATCCAGAATACCCTGACTGCACTCCGGGTAGCATCTGGAGGGACTTCATCACGTCCGCCTCTCCGAACAGCATCGGCGCGCGCCTTATGACGGACTGCGGGATCTCCTGGGAACCCAGGCCGACCGCGCCTATGCCCGCTTCCTTCCAGTCGGTGACTTCGGCCGCGGTGATGGTGGCGTCCGGTACCAGGGTGATGTCCAGCGTCCTGTTCCCGTCCAGTTTGATCTTCATACGCTTGTGCGCATAGCCGATGTGGGAGACCGATAGCTCGGTTTCCCCTTCGGTGAGGGTGAGGGAATAGAAGCCGTAACTGTTCGTTACGACGCCGTTCTTCCCGCTGAAAATGCCTGCCCCGATGAGGGTCTCGCCGGTCTCGGCATCGGTCACGGTGCCGCTCACGGTGAATCGGCGCGCCTTCCTCAGCAGCACGTAATCGCCCTTGACCTCGTAGCGCAGTCCCTGCCCGGAGAACAGCTGCCCGAGCGCTGCGTCGAGGGATGCGGCCTGCCTTGCGGCGTCGGCCCTGGCCGGTACGTCCAGCTTGAGGGATGCATCGTAAATGAAGTGTATGCTGTATTTTCCTTCCAGCTCCGCCATTCCCTCGCGGAGGGTTGTCTGCGCCCAGGATATGGCGCCCAGGAGAAGGAGCGCAATGATGGTGAATGCCTTTTTCATCGCTTCTTCTTCTCTTTGGTGGATATGCAGTGGTACCGGAGGGTTTCGCGCCCCTCCACTTCATTTCCGCTGATGCGGTCGATGAATCTGGTGGTTCCGGAAACGATGAAATCCCCGTCCCCGTCGCTCGCTGTCCCAGGTCACGCTTATGTCCCAAACATCGCAGAAGGCTGTTTCCGGATACCAGGCTGACCGCCTCTGGCTGGACAGAAAGTCAAGCACCAGGGTTCCGTCTTCCCGGATTGAATAGCTTCCCTTCAAGCTTTCGCAGGAATACAGCGGCACCTTGCTCCCGTCTCCGAGCGTTCCGCCGGGAGCGGATTGTCCGGAAAGCGAATAGTCCCCGTGGAAGAACGGCAGGTACATTTCCACCGGCCTGTCGCTTCCATATGTGATCGAATGAACGCGTCCGGTCACCCCTTCTTCTGTGGCCACGAGCCCGAGGTGATTCCCTGCCAGACATTCCTCCAGGAAGGATTCCGAAGCGATTCCGTCCTCGTCGAGGTCCAAGGGCGCACCGTCCCAGACGGCGTCCACAAGCCTGTACACCCCGCACACGCGGTCGGCGGTGGCGATGGCGGCATCCGTCATCAGTTTTTCGTATTTTTCCCCGCATCCGGC